>JBCDFY010000115.1:0-22891 GCA_039176995.1 Bacteroidota bacterium | reverse complement strand
CCCTTTTATCTACTTGAAACGACAAGCCATCCAGTGCTTCAAAACCCAGTAAATCAGTCAGAATATCGTCTTTGTGTCCACGCCAAGCATGCGTATGCAAGACAACAGGATGTTGGTAAGGGTCGTGTTTTTTGAGGTAGTTCGCCATGGCTTTTCTTTGTGCTGTATTTTGACCATTGGGCGAAAAATTGGCGGGACCATTCTCTTCTCCCAGATTCCAAACCAAGGCATTATGATGTCCAAAACGGGCAATCAGTTCTCGATAGAAAATTTGCCGTTCCTGCCCCGTATCGCCATCATCTAGCAGTTTTTCGTTCTCGGTTTCTTGCGTCACGACGTGCATCATCAACCCAAGTTGTTCCATATGCTCAAAGACAACTTCCCACTGATCTAGTTTGCTACAATCAAAGCGGAAACGTTCTTCGTGGCTGGTGTAAGGCCAGACATCTTTACCATCTCCGCCAATATTCATCACCAAAAAGTAGACCGCATTCATACCTTGGTCTGCTAGATAATTCAAAGCACCAATAATACCTTTCCCCTGTTGGTCTTTCCAAGTCGGGTCACCTTCCTGCCAGTCAGCAAGATGAGCAGCGTAATAGTGCAGTCCTTCCGTGGGTTTGTTTTCTCCGTCTCTCACTTCTTTGGAATGCCGATACGTACCATCAAACTCATGGTAGGCTAGAAAGTTTTCTGGGCTGTCTGCGCCTGTTTTCAGGAAATAAGCCTCCGAACCCGCAAATTGAAAATATTGATTGTCCGCATTGACGCCAATCCGCCCGTTTGCTCTGAAATCACGAGCTGTTTTGTCGCTTTCAGCTACCTCAAACGTTCCACTTGTTCCATCTAGTTCCAGTGCTGTGCCTTTCGCTTCATCATCAATCGCAATTCCCTCGCCCTGCACGAAAGAAATAGTATACGTCCAAGTACCCACTGCGTCGGGATTAAAATGAATGCGCCATTTATTGCCTGCGGTGGCACTACTTTCCCCTGCTTGACCATCGGCGGCAAAATAACCAGGCACACGATAGCTTCTGTCTTGGTGCTGGAAAACTGCCATCAGGCGATAATTTAGAAATGGATTATCTGTCGTGTCTTCGGAAAGCACTGGACCGTCGAGCGTCAGCGTGATCTTGTGCCACTGTTTCAGTTCGCCTTTGAGCTGTATATCGTTGTTGGGAGTACAAGCGATAAGGTAGATGCTTAGGACAAATAGTGGTAATAGTTGTTGGATTTTCATTTTTTCTCGTTTGAAGCACAATGTAAGCAAAAAATGAAAATGAAGAAGAAGTCGGTGAGTCCAAGCTGTATGATTTGAAGAAAGGGTTTCTGAAAACGGAATGAAAAACGAAGTTCTCCATTCCGTTTTACTTGAATCAATGCGAGAAACTCGCGTGGCAAATACTAAAGCTTCACAAATTTTAACATTTGATCGTGTGCTTCTATTTGTAGATAGTACATACCACTAGTCAAATTGGCGATATCTATGGTTTCATTCGTTGACCATATTCCTTGGCGAATGATGCTGCCGGTGGTATTATAGATGATGTAGTTGGAACTTATGATATTTCCCAATCCACGAATAGTAATAGACGCTTGACTTGGATTGGGTGCTAATGAAACGGATGAGGATTGCAATAGGGTCGTAGAAGAAACTTGCGGTTCAGTAGAACGCTCGTAGCTAAAGGCTGCTCCTCCACTTTGATTCGTCCAATTGGTAAATTTAATGTCGATGTAAATATTTTTCTCTACCAAATGTAGTACTGCATCTCTTTCCATCATGCCGCCTTCGCGTCCTGGTTTACAGTTGGAAAAGTTTGAACCGAGAAAATTGTCAAAGGTCAAGTTTTCTATGCCATCTGCGGTTTTTCCCCAAGCCCATCTTGTACCAAATGGCTGACCTGGACTAGTACTGCAACTAGGCTTAGCAGTAATCTCTCCTTCCGCAATATTGAAGATACTCCATCTGTTGCGTCTGGTAATCCACACGTTTTCCGTGATTCGATCTTGATTTTCTTCTAAATTCCAGTCAGCACTAGCTGGTTTAGTAAAAGTCATAGTAGGTCCATCCCAAATGGTCTGTGCGCTGGTAGGAGCAACAGCTAATAATAAGAGGGATAAACAAGCTAAAAAGTAATATCTGTTCATGATAAACGAAGTTTAAGTTTTTTCCGTGAAAGAACAGACGATAAAAGGAATAAACAAAGTATTTGTTTAAAGATGCACCTGCAATTAATGAGGATGGTAAGCTGTCGGACGAATTAACTTAGCTCTTCCACTTGTGCGTTTGCCCAACGTTCGCCTTCTGCCAAGGTAGAAAATACTTTGAACGGAACGGGATTTTTTTGTACACTGAAGATGAATTTTAGCACATTGCGCATAATCATACTTGGAATGATATAAGCCACACCGTAACAATAAGTCTGTATCTTATCTTGGTTCTGCTGCATCCACTCCGCCTGTTGTAGCTGGTACTTTAAGTTGGGTAAAGGCGCTTTGCTGAGTTCAAAAATGAGCGCAAATTGCTCTTTTGGCGCATAATTATTGTCCAACTCTTGCAAGTAAAGCTGGAAGTTTTCGTCGGTCTCTTTTGCTCCCGTGAAGTGAATCGTGATGATGGGGCGTTGACTTCTATCAAAAGTGGCGTAAGCTTGCATATTGTTTTTTGTACCTAACAGCAGCTTGTGCAAAAGGGTTTAGGAATCTACTTACTCAGTAACTACCAATGAAGTGTGACAGCATAATAATAAAGAACCTTATATTTGCCCCCTGATCGATTAATAAGTACTTGTCAGATGAGAAAAACACTATTTGTACTACTACTACTGTACTGTTGTTTTGGAATTAGAATCAGTGCGCAGCGAGATACCCTAGCCAATAATAGCAGCCAGTACCTACTCGTCAACACCAAAGGGAAAAGTAAGCAAAATATTACGCCACGTACCAAAATCATTTGGCTATCGACGAAGGCAACAGATACCGAGGCGGCAAGCTATAAAATTCGTGCTATCATAGAAACGCTAGGTGCTTTGAAGGCAGACCAAATTATCGTTTTGCACAATGGGAAAGAAATCGGTGGAAAAGCAGATGTAGTTAGTTTTAAAGCAGTGGCGGCAGCACGCAAACAATTTGAATATCAAAACGAAATAGAATTACTAGATGGGATGAATAAGATAGAAATCGTGGTGCAGCAGAGCGATGGAATCTTAAAGAAATCCTACGCAAAAATTATCCGCAAGCAGGGTAGGGTAGTAGAAGAAATTAGCTCAACTGCTAATGATGGCGATAAAGGCATTTATTGGGAACGTCCCGCTTGGAATAGTGAATTGACCGTTGTGGAGAATCGTCAGATTAACCTAGCGGCACGGATACACTCGCCCGTCGCGATTCAATTGTCCGATATTTACATTCTTAGGCAAGGGCTTCAAAAAATTATGCCCTCCAAAGACGCTACATTAGTCCAAGAAGCGGAAGGCAAATACCGCTTTACCACTCGGCTGGATTTGAAAGAAGAAGGCGTGAATGAAGTAGCGATAAAAGTGCGTTCCAAAGTAGCTGGTGAGATCGTTTCTGAATCCTTGATGCTACGATTCTCCCCCTACCGCCCTAATCTACACGTACTATCCGTTGGTACCGAAACGAACTTGGACTATACGACCAAAGATGCCGAAGATTTCGCGAACTGCTTTGTTACCCAAGCCACAGCAAATGGTGGAACGCTATTCAGCAGTGTGACTACGGAAGTCTTGACTGGAAAATCAGCGAATGCGCAAGCTATTAAAACCAGCATTGAACGGCTGGAAGCTCAGTACAAAACGGGTGCAATTGGGAAAAGGGACTTAATCCTATTTTATATTTCTTCGCACGGATTTCTGGATGAAAAACGCCAATTGCGCATACAGGGCGATGACTACACGCCCGCTGCGCCTCGTGCTACTTCGGTTTCCTACGAACGCGACATTGTAGAAGTATTAGAAGCAATTCCTTGCAAAAAACTAATTTTCATTGATGCCTGCTACAGTGGCGGCAGTAAATCCAATAATGGAGACATTGACTATCAATTGGATCTTTTAAATCGTCCACTAGAGGGATTCACGACTATTGTTTCTAGCAAAGGCGATGAGTTATCCTACGAAGATGTAGCTTGGGAAAATGGCGCATTCACCGAAGCAATTTTGGAAGGCTTATACCAGAAGCAAGCCAATCAAAACGAAGATCAATACATTACTATCAATGAACTTTGGGCGTATTTGCAAGCGCGTGTCCCAAAACTCGTGGAGCAAGTGAAGCAAAAAGCACAGCATCCAAGTCTAAAGAAAAATGATTTGGGAGATTTGCCGATATACTATGTGTATTAGTGATAAAAAACCTTAATTCACTGAGGAGGTGTCGACCTCCTCCTCAGCGAAAAATCACCCTCAAATTTAGCGGTAAATGATGTAAACAAAATCTATCTTTTTTCAAAAATGAAAGCACTTTTTTAACCCATTTTCAGTACAAATTCCTTTTGATTGTGTAATAAATATGCTTAATAATACCCTTCAGACACGAGCAAATAATTCACAAAATGATACAATACTTCGCATCCATAAGCTACGCCGCCCAAAGACTTCGGATTTCGATACTCCTCATCCGATGTCTAATACTTGCTCTGTTTTTCTTCTATGCTATCAGCTCCATGGCTCAGGCGACCAACGTAAAGGCGAAACTCAACAAAGCGCAAGACCAGTTCATCGTCACTTACGACTTGGATAAGCGGGAGGCTGGTTTTTGGGACATCCGAATCATTGCCTTCATTGACGAAATTCGCATTGATCCGAGTCGAGCCGCACTTTCAGGCGATCAGGGACTTTCTGTGGAGGCAGGCAAGAACAAGCGCATTAGATGGGAAGCCTATACCGATGTGGAAAGCATAGACGGTTGGGTGCGTTTTGAAGTATGGGCAAGTCCGACGCCGCTCAATATTCCCGCACCACGCCCGACCGATTGGATAGTTGGAAGTGGGGTGACTACACTTGGCTTAGGCTTACTAGCTTCTGGCATTCCTAATCTACTAAAAGAAGAAAAGATAGACGCAAACGTCCTACCTGAAAGCGATCCGATCATCTACTATCAGACCTTTTGTGATCCCAGTTCTCCGCATTTCGATGCCACGCAAGTTATCCCCGAACAAGCAGGACAAGCCTCCACTTGTGATGCGCATTTTTTAGCAGCAGAACAATCTTATCGTGCAGCCTCTACCCGCACTATCGTCGGAAGTGGGCTAGTCGTCGTTGGAGGATTATTACTGATAACTAAGCCTTTTTATCGTCGTGTACAATTGCCTAAATACCTGAAAAATTACGGCATCACAGTTACACCAAATTTTCAACTTGATACAAATGGACACAGCACGCCGCTAGCAGCTACTGCTACGCTGAAATTGACTTACGGTTTCTAGGATTTAAAAGTATCATCAACTATGCAATAGTCCAAAATTTTTGGATATTCGCCAACCGCCAACCGTTCATACAACACAAATCATGTTTACAATAAAAAAACTTAAACACACTGAGACCAACAATTTTTTCCTGATCGCAGGTCCTTGCGCCATAGAAGGAGAATCTATAGCTATGGAGATCGCAGAAAAAGTGACGGCAATCACCGATAAGCTGAAAATTCCCTATATTTTTAAAGGCTCTTATCGAAAAGCGAACCGTTCACGCTTGGATTCTTTTACGGGTATTGGTGATGAAAAAGCCCTGCAAATACTACGAAAAGTAGGGGAGACTTTTGATGTACCCGTCACCACAGATATTCATGCCGATGAGGAGGCAGCGATGGCAGCAGCGTACGTGGATGTGCTACAAATCCCAGCTTTTTTGTGTCGTCAGACTTCGCTCTTGGTGGCAGCAGCAAAAACAGGTAAGGTCGTCACAATTAAAAAAGGTCAATTTATGAGTGCTAGCGCCATGCAATTTGCCGTTGATAAGGTTGTGGAATCTGGCAATGAGCGCGTCATGCTGATTGAGCGTGGTACGACCTTTGGTTACCAAGATTTGGTGGTCGATTTCAGAAGTATTCCACAGATGCGCGGCTTTGGAAAACCCGTCATTTTAGACTGTACACATTCACTCCAACAACCCAATCAAAGTAGTGGTGTGACGGGCGGACGACCAGCGCTCATCGAGACGATTGCCAAAGCTGGTATTGCTGTTGGTTCAGACGGTTTGTTCCTAGAAACGCATCCTGATCCACAGCAGGCAAAATCTGATGCTGCTAATATGCTGCCGCTGAGTCAGTTGGAAGGTTTGTTGGAACGTTTGCTAAAGGTGAGAGCGGCGGTGATGTAGTGAGGCTGGAGTTCAGCAGGTAGCAGCGAGATGGCTATGTAAGGATTTTGAAGTACCTTTAGCTCAAAAAATAACTCGCCCAAATTGTGGTTTATTTATACTGTAAACGCTATAAATCTGTGCAACTGAAAATACCTGTTTATCTGTTTAAATTGTTTATTCGTTGAACTGGAACGCGTTGATCCTAAGCTTATTAAACGAATAAACAGTTCAACAAATCAACAAAGATGGAAATGTACTTTTTTATCCCATACGCAGTATAAATCTACCTACTCACCGTTAGATGAAGAAAAAATGAAAAAGAGCACATTACTGATTATATCATTATTCTATGTTGGAATCATCTTTGGACAAACTGTGATCCATAATATCCCTTACACTGAGGATGACTATACTGATCTGAAGTTCCTAAAAAAGGAACTAGAGGGAAAAAGAATAATTTGTCTCGGAGAAGAATGGCATTTTACAGAAACCTTTAGCCAAGTTAAAAATAGAATCGTAAAGTATTTACATCAAGAACTTGGCTACAATGTAATAATCTTTGAAAGCTCATTTCAAGGAGCATTAATCGCTCAAACTGAAAATTTAAAAGACAAAGAAAGATTATTTGAAACGGTACAAACTATATGGAGAACAGAAAGTGTCTTAGACCTTATGAGGTACATCTCAAAAAGTACGGAAGAGTCTAATCCAATCCAGCAATATGGAATTGACTTGTATGGGACCTATACAAATAAATTTAAGTTAAAACTCGAAGAATTTTTAAAGTTGAACTATCCCAGTCTAGATAAGGAAATTTTAGCTATTGATTCAAAGATACAAGAGGATTATTTAACCAAACACCGAGGCAGGAAAAAATTCAAATCTCAAATAACACTCAAAGAAATTGAGCAATACAAAGCATTATTATTGCGAATCCGAAACAATACTGATAGTTCGAACTATGTCTTTAACAGATCCCTTCTAATTAAAGCCATTGAAAACAGAATATTGCTTGGGGAGTCGTTGATAAGTAATAACCTCTTTTTCAGAGAAAAAGTAATGTCAGATAATATAACTTGGATTGTAGACCAGTTGAGAGAAAATGATAAAATAATAATTTGGGCAGCAGATATCCATATATCCAAATCTCAGAAAAAGACCGTAGCAGATGGTGACAGATCAATGATTGAGAGACTACCTGCAAGCATTAAAGAATCTGTTTATAGCCTCTCCTTAATTCCAATTGATAGTGCTCCTAAAAAGGTGAAGAAAGAACTGATGAATAGAGAAGAACGATTTTTCTTTTATCCATTGAGTGGAAACGAGGGACAGATAAAAAGAGAGGATGAATTTGACGGAATAATACTCTGTAAAGACGTTGAAAGTATACAAGACTATAAAGTGAATTAAAATACTGAATGGTAAAATGGACTATTTCAAGAATAGAAATTTCAGCATTGGATTGATTCTAATATTTCTAGCGGCGGGAATATTATTTTTGTTTGACGCAAATCGGATACTGAATATTGTTGCTGCTTTGGTAGCTACTATTGGATTAGTGATGATGTTTAGGGGAGTAAAACAATCAATCATGTAAGAATCATAGAGTCTAGGACAAAATTGAATACCTCTAATACAAAACTTGATCAGAAAAAAGCTTGAATGAAAAATCTAACACTACTATTCCTTTCTTTATTACCATTCTTTTCATTTGCCCAAGTTGAGACACAGCGCATTCAGGATAAAAGGGATGGAAGAGTGTATGAAACCATTAAGATCGGAGACATTAATTGGTTTAAGACCAACCTAAAATACGAAACTGCTTCTTCTCACTGTCCAAATTTTAATAAGAAGGAAACAGACTGCCTGTCGGGTAATTTTTATTCCTATCAAGAACTAGACGAAGTATGCCCTGAAGGATGGAGAATACCTGACGCTCAAGAATGGCAAGCGTACTTTGAGTATAGACTGAGGCAGCAAGGTGGAACACTTTTAGACATTCAGATAGATACTATACAAGCAGATTTTTTGACTATCATTTACAAAGACACAAAAGAAAAAGTGAATTTGTTTGGAGCTACAAATCCACTAAGCCTTGAAGAATTTGGATGGGTGGAGGGAAATAAAGTAAAGAATAAAAGTACGACGACTTTTTGGGTAAAGCATTCAGAAATAGAAGATAATAGGTTTCATCTTCATATTGGAAATGATAGTTATGTTGCTCATACACACAAGCATGACATCGATGATGCCCCGAAAAAACAAGAAAGTTTATGGTAAAATGTGTATCAGAATCTCGTCAAGGAATGGGATATAGATAAAATTAAAAGTTTTAAGGCAGCTATTTTTTTCTTAATCAAGGCATAAAAACCGCACATAGCCATAGCTACAGCGAGGCTTTTAACGGATTATAGTTTTTCGATGGGCAAGTGGGCATTGATAAAGCGATTGAACTCATTCCCGACATCATTATTTCCGACGTGATGATGCCCCAAAAAACGGGATTTGAAGTTACTTCTACCCTCAAAACGGATGAACGCACAAGCCACATTCCAATCGTGCTGCTCACCGCCAAAGCCGATATTGTATCCAAGTTATCGGGCTTGAAAAGAGGTGCAGATGTTTATTTAGCCAAGCCTTTTCATCAAGAAGAACTGCTGATCCAACTCCAAAATCTTCTCCAAATTCGTCAAAAACTGCAAGCTCGCTACCAATCTTAGGACCTGCTCCAAACAAGCTCTAATTGTTTGCAAGCAGGAAATAGTATTCTCAATTCGCGTGTCTGTATTCTTTTGGGCTAAATCCTGTTTTTGACTTAAACAGATTACTAAAATGTTGTGGATACTCAAATCCTAAGGAATAAGCTATTCCACTTATCGAATCAGAAGAATTAAGAAGGCTATTTTTTGCCCTTTCTATCAAGAAGTAGTGAATATGTTCTAAGGTTGTTTTTCCTGTTTCTCTTTTAAGCAAATCACTCAGATAATTTGATGATAAATTTAGTTGTCTTGAACAATATTCTACGCTCGGAATTCCATTTTGATAAGTTTTGTCCGTCTCATAGTAGTCGATAAGCAAACGCTCGAATTTTGATAGCATATCGCTATTTAAATTCGCTCTTGAAAAAAACTGTCGGTCGTAAAATCGCAAACAATAATCCAAAAACAACTCAATATTGGATATGATGAGATGTTGGCTATGCCTATCCAACATTTGACTGTATTCTTGTTCTATCTTTTCCAGTAAACTTTCAATTGAATTCTTTTCTTGTTCAGACACATGTAATGCTTCGTTGGAGTCATATTGAAAAAAAGAATACTTGTTGATTTTATCCGATAAATTAGACTTCCGAAAGATATCAGGATGAAATACCAATGACCAGCCGTCTGGGTCTATTTGTTCAATTTCTGAAGCTTTATTTTCAAATTCCATTACTTGCCCTGGTGCAGTAAAAACCAAAGTACCTTCTTCATGGTCATAAGTGCTTCTACCATAGGAAAAGGAACTACAAACATTAGAGGATTTGAATATAATTGTATATAAATGATTAATTATTTTTATTCCTTGCATGCCTGCAACTGTCTTCAAATCTCTATTATACATGATGCTGACAAGGGGATGCTTCGGCTTCGGCAACGCTCCCAGTTGGTGCATTTTAGAAACTTTTCTTATCTCAAGAACTTGATTCATAAGCGTGATAAATCCTTTTTATTGCTGAATATATTGATCGTAAAATTCTTCAAAAGCCGCTAACTGAAATTCGTTGGCTTCTATGGAGATTTTTGCATTGGGAGAACCTACTTCAAATCCGTGATAGCCACCCTTAAAAACTTTGAATTTAACAGGAACAGATGCCTTTTTCAAAGCTTCAATATACGCAACATTTTCATCATAGAATGGCTCTAAATCTCCTACAAAGCTAATAGTTGGTGGGAATCCGCTATAATCTTCGTTCAGAGCTGGTGAAGCATACGCAGGAATATCTCCTTTAATATTTCTCAAATAAAGTCCCCAAGCACGGGCATTAATACTAGCATCCCACATGGTAGAACCTTGCATTTTTGATGATGCTGTAATCATTCTATGGTCAATCATCGGATAAATTGGCATTTGAAACGCAGGTTTTATAGCTCCAGTATCACGGGCTTTCAATGTAATGGCGGTTGCCATTCCACCACCTGCACTATGTCCAGCAATTATAATGTTATTCGGATTGATATTGAGTTTTTTGGCATTATCACGTACCCAAAGCAGGACATCATAGCAATCATTAAAACCTGCTGGAAAGGGATCTTTTTGGGACAAACGATAGTCAGGTGAAAATATGGCGACCTTTCTTCTTTTTAAAACGTCTTCATAAAAGACATTTGCCATTTCTGGTATTCCAGTCATATATCCCCCTCCATGAAAATAAATCATGGCGGGAAGTGTTTCTGATTCAGTATTTTCAGGTCGGAAGATTCTTGTACGAATTCTATACTCAGCCGTATGATTGCTGGGAATATACTCTGTTTCGTTGAGAACCCCCTTAATCTTTTGACCCTTCATGAGTCGAAAAAGGCGATACACTATTTTCCGTCCCCACTTCCTTGAATTCATATAAACAAGTGCCCTCATTGGTGCGTATTGAGCTTGCAACTCTTTGTCGTACATTCCTTTTGTAATTGTCATGTCTTTACTTTTATTGACTCATCAGTGAATTTTGTGGAGGAAGAAAGTTAGCAATCTTATTCCTCCTCAAACTCTTTTAAAGTGGAAGGTGAAAAAAGTTCTTTTTTTACCTTCTACTAAAAGAACCGAAGTGCCCTTTTATTAATCAATAAGTGCAAAGTAAAAACATGGCAAAGGCAGGAACTAAATGATTTCAACGGGATACTAAATGATTTCCCTTTTTTTATCCTTATGCCTAGCGGCCAGGCGCGCAGCGCAGTTTGGAGCGAAGAAAGGCAATTCGCCTAGTAATATGTTCATTTCACCTTATTTCATCCACTAGAAGACTCCTGATGACTTACCGATCCCAAAGATGGATGAGTGGCATCTTCGAGTAAAAACGCTTATTTTTGTAGTACCGAACTATTAGTAATGCGAATAACGACTGTACATATCTCATTTTTCCTGACATTTGACTCAGATATGGTTCAGGTCAATATCCGCAAATTGAGCAACAAGTATGCTCCGTAAAAAACCTTCGGGCATACTTGTTGCGCGATCTCAAACACCTTACTAAGTCTTAAAAGTTTAGTAAAGCTATCACTGCCACAAAATGGAGTATTTTACCCGTTATTCGCATTAGTAATTCACATTCATGAAATTAGGAAATATACTGTTTATTCATATACCAAGAACGGCTGGAACACATTTTGAAAAACTCTTGGGGTTTAAAGGGCATGACACTCCTCCGAGATGTGGAAATATAGATTATGGTGCTAATCGGAAAGAGATAATGGGCTGGGACAAAGAGTTAAAAATCATGCTGCAGCATGCTACTTATAGTCAATTGATAAAACATCAACTTATTGTTGCACCCGAAGATTTGATAAAAGTGAGTATCATTCGTAATCCTTATCATCGGACAGTTTCACTGTATAAGTATTTTGGTGGTGCGAAAAAATGGAAAAGCTTTTCCATCTTTTTAGATATATTAAAACAGAAGTTACAATTTCGGTATTTTTATCTGCCTCAATATAAATATTTGGAGCACGAAGGTGAATTAGCCATAGATAACATTATCCGTTTTGAAAATTATTTTGCGGATGCTACCGCTTTCAGGGAGAAATACAAGCTAGATTTTGAAATTCGTTTTAACGAAAATAAGCAAGCCAAAAAATCAGCCTTAAACTTCAAAGAGTTCTATTCTAAAAAAGAGCATCTTTTAAGAGTAGAAAATATTTATAGAACGGACTTTGAATTATTTGGGTATCCTATTGCCAAGCAACCTATCAAAATTATTACACAACTTTAAGCGTGAACGTTTTCTAGCATCTCAATTTGCATACTCGAAAAATCAGAATGATGGTAAGCAGCAATAAATACATCATCAGGTAAGGGTGTAAAAGGCGTGTCCACGTCGAATAGTGTCGCTTCAATTTGATCATTTTTAGGATTACTAACATAACATCTACACCAATCAATTTGCTTCATTAACTCCACAATTTTTACAAAATGGGTTATTATTTCGGATGTTAAAACGGCTCTGTCCTCTATCAATAAAACTTGCTGGAAACCATATTTCTGTGCTTTTTCTAGCAAATGTATGCGCGTATGTTTATAATCAACTTTAGAGGGGTCGTATTCATTGTGTAAAACCTTAAAGTGTCTTATCAAGCGTTGTATATGGAGGTCTTCAAACATCTTTTGAAAAACTTCATAGTCCACGTTTGTTTTATCGGAATAGATGAAATATATCGCATCGAAATAAAATAGTGGATTATTGAATTCCGCCTCTAGTTCTAATTTTATAGAATTGAATGCCTCTGTTCCTATTAGTTCTGAAAAATGTAGTTCAATGGGGCTAGTGTCAAGCCCTAATTCTTTATGACCGATATAATAGTTTCTAATACGGTCGAGCCACAAATTTGGATAGGAGACTCCTCCACCTTGGTTAAATCTATGTACCCATTTTAAAAAGGGTAAACAAAGCGTTTTTCTACCTGCCTGTCGAAATTTTTCGTGAATGTAGCCTTCTTCTCCTCCGAAACCTCTAAAGCGCGGATTAAAACCTAGCCATGCTTTTTTTCGGCAAGCAAAAAGACCTGATCCATGCATCTGAATCTCAAAGGGAGCTGTATCGAGATCATCGATGGACATAGAGTTGTCCCAAATTCCAAACATTCCTCCCCGCCATTTTCCGTAAAAAGAAGTACTGTAAGTGTTTAAATCATCATAAACCAATGGGCCTTGTAATAAATCCATGGATTCAGGATTTGCATCCCAATAATCAAGTAGTTTTTTGATAGCTCCAGCATCAATTAAGATATGAGAATCTACACACAAGACATACTCCGTATCCGCTTCTCTGAAGATAATATCTTTTACAGTTGTGCTATTGAACTCTGCAAAAGGAATGTAGCGATAATTTTTAACCCAATAATTTAATTTCTTGATTGCTTCACTGGCTTTGCTAGTAGGGTTGTTATCTAGAATGATAAATTTGATTCTATCTAATACTTCTGGATGATAAAAGCGAATTGCCTGAACCGTAAAGTATAAGCCATCGAAATCGTCATAAACCGCCATTCCGATGGTTAAATGTCCCTCTATTAGGTCTGGTTCTTGCAATAATTCTTTTACAGATGCAGGTGCTTCGGTTTGTTGTGAAGGTTGCGAGTCTTGACTTGCTTTAAGCAAATCAAAAATTTTATCTGCAATTTGCTTTATTAGCTCCGATTGCTTTTTGGGTAGATAGTCATTCCAAGTGGTAAGATAATTGTCACTAGGAAGCATTGACGCTTTGGGGTGTTCGATAGGAAAGCTAGTTAGGGAATAATGAAATAGTTCGGGCGTGAAGTTGGTTTTCTTAAGGAAACAACCAACTTTCAAATTGCTTGCTTCGTGATTTTGCTCTTGCGTATTTGTCAATAGATCTCCATAAAATAATATATCAGGTTCTTCTATGTCAATATTTGCTAATATGAGGAATGCTTGTTCGGAGAGAATTTGTAAAAGACAATTGTGTTTTGGATTGAATGTCGTTGCGAAGTTTGTAAATCCGACTTTGACGAAAGCTTTGCTTGGTATAGGCTGTTGTTCAATTTCTAGTAGGTTTTTAGCCTTCAAATCCAACAACCCATCTTTAATTTCATCAAATTCTATATTTTCAGATAGCGTAAATATTTCTGCCAATTGCATTTTCATTTCTTCGACAGAACTGTTACCACTAGCAAGTTGCCATAGCATAGCGGAAGACTGATTGAGTACCACACGGGTTGAATCCTCAATGGAGTATAATACCAAATGAGCTGCTGATGGAACAGCAAGATATTTTCCTATCCTTCTTGGAAAGCTTTTTGAGGAAAATTGTTGAGCATTTTCGTAAGATGAAGACATAAACGTACTAAGTTAACCAAGTATAGAAGTAGTTTTTGGAAAAGCAGTAAGATTAATTAGACTGTAGTTAAATTCATTAATTAAATCCTCATACATTCTGATACACTTCAATTGTACTATTTTTCTTGAATATGCTTTTGGTGCAATGTGTTGCCATTTATCAAAATATCTTGTGTTCATATTTATGAACTCGCCTTTATAGGCAATTTTTATCTCCAGAAATTGCTCTATTTCATCTATTGCAGCAGTGGGGTGTAGTACCATATATTCGTAGCTAATACAGAGTTGATTTTTTATTTTTGGGCTGTCTTCTTGATATATTTTGTGTGCTGTAATCCAATGTCTAATCAATTGTTCAAATGGAGTTTTGGGAATCCATTTTTGGGTTGCTATGGTAACTGCGATTGGATGCCTAATAATAGTTATAAAATAAGCTTGTGGAAATAATGCTTGCAGAAACCTCATCCGAATAATGTTGGGTGGTGATTTTTCCACTAAAACGGCTTTTTCCGTATCCCAGTATTTACTCCATTCTTCCCAAAGCTTCTGTTTGTTTTCTTTCGATATTAAAGAACTCGTCTCATCTAGTCTAGCATTTTTATTCAATGCAAATTTACCTGGACCACCAAATACTTTTGCAGCCTTGTAGACGGTTTGAAGATGCTGCCCTTCGTTCTTGGGAACTCCAGTACTGACAAAGCCAGATACATCATCAGAACCACTTATTACGTTATGGAGTATGGATGTACCACTTCTATGCAAGCCACCAATAAAGACTATTTTTCTCATAAAAAATAAGGACTGAAAGAAAACTTTAATCAGAATGGGCTTGAGAAAGGTGAAAAATAAGCGCGACCTTAGAACCTATTTTTAAATGTTTTCGTGCTTATTTTTCATTCGATTCTATAAAAAATCAGTAATTAAAGCACTTTAATTTTCTCACTCGTACTGAAGTATTGTCCAGTAATCTTTAAAATGTAAAATCCAGATGCTAATCCCTCCGCAAAAATATCAAACTGCTGAGTTTCGCCTGCACCTATGTATGCTTTACTAAGTTGCTTGATTTTTCTTCCAGCAAAAGAATATAAATCAATAGTAACAATTTGACCATCAGATACAGTCAATTCAAAAGTGCTTCTATCTTTAATTGGATTAGGATATGGCTTTTGTAATTTGAATTTATCCTTTGAATGCATAGCAATGCTTCGTATAGGAGTGAAGGTGCTAGTACCGTCAGTATCTATTTGATTCAAGCGAAAATAATAAACGCCCGCTGTCAAATCTGATACTTCGTAAAAATAATTTACTTTCTCCAAAGTGTTTATCTTGCCATCTACAAATCCAATATTTTTCCAGCTTTTGTCAAGATCACCAAGTGACATCTGTATCTCAAAGCCCTTATTATTTATTTCTGATGCTGTTTGCCACTCTAGTCTTGCTTTGCTATCATCTATTTTGACAACTTTAAAAAAGACTAATTCAACAGGCACTACAGCAGTAGTAGAAGTAGGGGGAGCAGTAGTAGTGGGAGAAGCCGTGGTAGTAGTAGGAGAAGCAGTAGTAGTATTAGGAGAGGCAGTGGTAGTAGAAGTCATTTTAAGTACAGACTTGGGTTCTTTGGGGTCTACACTGAAATTTTCTGTAGGGGTATCTTCTCTACCTAAAAGGTATGTGGAGGGCTTACTCCAAGATTTGCCTAAGAAAGGGAGTCCAAAAACTAAGGTAGTAGTTCCTAATATCTTTTTGGTGGCGTCTCTACGACTCGAAAGCTTCGGCTGTTCCTTCTGTGAATTAGATATAGGGTGCTGATTTTTTTTCTTCTTTTTCATGAAAAGGAAATGAAATTGTAAAAAGTACTAGACAATGAAACTCCAATTAAGTATTTTGAGATACAAATGGAATATGCTTTATTATCTTAGTAATACCAAAAATGAATTGTTAGTTAGATGAGATTGATTTTTAGTCAATAGACTTCGGAGAGAAAAAAGAAGATACCAATTTTTTGTTTTCATTTTCTCATCAACGGAAAGTAAGCTTATGACTAAACACTTGACGAAAGTAAACAATAGTTTATAAAAAACGTCACGCTAGACAACAAAACTTTCATGCAAGTCAAAAACGTGCAGCACACCTCACGCGCAAGCAGAGAAAAGGCAATTCACCTCGCAATATGTTCATTTCACCTTACTTCATCCACTAGAAGACTCAAAATCACTATTCATTTGCATTGGATTTCATAAGAATGGGTCAACCCAATAAAAATGAATAACATGATTTTTCGATTTGCGTCCATACTATTTGGTAGTATTTTTCTATTAACCGCTTGTGGGCAGGAAGAGGATTTTCCAACATTAGAGATTGTAAACTAGGAAAGCATCTTAGCGAAATTGGACGCTTTAGACACGGTCTAGCACGTAGTTGTCCAAATTAATCAGCTTCAAACAGTAGGCTAATTACACAGTCTGTTGCTTATTGAATGGAAAAACAGCATTAAATAACGTTCAAAAAAATAGATCGATATTTGAATAGATTTCGTTTCCAAAACTCGCAGAAAGTCTTTTTTCAAAGGTAAAAAGACTTTCTACTAGGGGATTTTTAAGGGAGAAAAGTATCAAAAATTAGAGATTTTTGATGCTTTTCTCCCTTAACAACCCCTGAGCAAGCAGAAAATCCACCTTTAGAGATTTTTTGCTTGCGACTCCATGAATATCGATCTTATTTTTAACTAATACTAAAATGAAACAAAAGCTAATCATACTTTGGTCTTGTATTGGGATATTATATTTCTCATTCCTGATATGGAATGGTTTATTTACCCGTCCATTATCAGCGCAAGAAATAGAAAAATATACTGAACTATTGCAACAAGATTATTCTGATAGTGAGTTTCAGCAAATGCGTTCGTTTATGGAAGAGGATGATGGCAAACCTATCATCATGCTTAACGTCATAAAGACAAATGATACTCCAAAAACGGTGAATGGAAAAACCTTTGCTTCTGCTGAAGAAGTGCTTGCCGATTATACCAATTTTGTAGGTCCATTTTTAATCAAGCGAGGTAGTTATCCGATATTTAATGGAACAGCACTAATGGATGCGCCTGAAGTGTGGGGTATTGAAAACGCAAGGGAATGGACGACCGGTTCTTTAGTAAGATACAAAAGTCGTAGAGTCATGTTGGAATTATCGACCAATCCTGAGTTTAAAAAATTCCATGACAGTAAAGTAGCGGGCATAGAAAAGACATTCGCTTTCCCTGTACGTGCCGATATTCATCTCGTCAATTTAAGCCTGTTTGTCGCTATGTTTTTAATGGTTGTTGGATTAATTATTTCGTTGTTTGTTGTGAAAAGGGCAGAATGAAAAGGCGTTGGAAAAATGGAGCTAATATCTGCTTGTCTATCGCATCCACAATCAGAACGAAAATGCTAGCTGTAATGTGTTTCTTTGTATGCTGATTGAGGAAAAAGGACTCTTGGCTGTACTTTTTACTGTACATCACACAAACGGACAAAAGCCCTAAAGCTTTATCCGTGTACAAGCCAAAGTTTACAGTGAGCAGCACATGCTATACGCGAGCAGATTTTCAATCACTCAAGCCACCCTCCTCCAAAAACAATAAGTCACATCAAAAAATAGAAAGCAACACATTAAAAACAATAGGTCACACGGACATTTAGGGCTTAGTGCAACTTGCGGCGAAAAAAGTGAGCGAATCACATTTCGCGCTTTTTCAAAACAAAATTCCTACTGACGGGTTTCGCCCTGCAAGCATAAATTATCTACGGCGATGCCCACGCTACGGGTAACAACGACGGTACTTCTTGGTCGGATGCCTTCACCGATTTGCAGGATGGATTGGATGCTATTTCGCCGACTGCTATGCAAATTTGGGTGGCGCAAGGGACGTACCGACCAAGCCAAGATAATCCCGCTAGTTCCAATAGTACGAGCCAAGATTTTACTTTCTATATGGATACCGATGGCACTAAACTCTATGGCGGTTTCAATGGGACGGAGACGACTTTGGCGCAGCGAGACATTGCTGCTCTTCCGACTATTTTGAGTGGCGATATTGATACGCCCAATGACAATTTAGACAACACGTTTCATGTCGTTTATATAGATGGCGGTACGGCAAATGGGAACATCACCAATGCGACTATCCTCGATGGTTTTACTATCCAAGCGGGGAATGCCAACGCAGCCGCAACGAGTTTGAACAATCGTGGTGGTGGTAATTTTTGCTGATGGAAATGGCGGCAATAATGTGTGCAATCCTAGAATAGCCAACTGCACTTTTATCAATAATGGCGCAGCCGAAGGTGCAGCTATTTTCAACTTTAATAATGCTACGCCTTTCATCACCAACTGCCTGACCTAAGAAAGTAGCTTCAACTCGACCATTTTTTTTGGAAATGCGTAAATTAGTCGTTACCCTGCATTGGAGGACAACGACTTTTTAGAATCAGAAAAAGCCATCTTCCCCCCCCACTTTCTTTACCTTTGCATCCGAAAAGTAGTATTTGAAAGTAAGTGGTATGCGCATTTTAGATAAATTTTGGATACTTTTATTTGGCGTGTTGGTTCAGGGGATAGCGGCTCAGAGGGTCATCACACCAGAGCGGCTCACCTTAGAAGATGGACTCTCACAGGGCTTTGTTTCTTGCATTCATCAAGATCAAGAAGGCTTCCTTTGGATGGGGACTAAAAATGGGCTGAATCGCTACGATGGCAATGGTTTTGAGGTATTCACTAGTAGTAAAAATAGGCGCTATACTTTATCCAATGACTGGATCAACTTCATTTTTGAAGAAGCAGATTTTTTGCTCGTTTCCACTCATGGACATGACTTGAATCTATTTCATAAAAAAACAAAGCGATTTTATAAGATTGATCTGGCAGTGCTATCTGGTAAATCTTTCAAATCCATAGAAAAGATCACAAAGGATCGGTTGGGTCGGTATTGGCTGAATACTAGAAATAAGAAAAGCATCATTTGCTTATCCTTTCCAGAAGGCTTCTGGGAGCGTTTTCCAGAGGAAAAAGATTTGTTGGAGGCAGTAAAAGTAGATAATGTGCTGGCGAATAAGAACTGGACGGCTTTAGTGGATGGACAGTATTTGATGGTGGATGGCATTGAATTAGATATCATGACGTTCGATGAGTCGCCATTGCCTAAAGCTACGGTCTTTGGGGATCGTCATGAGTATTTCGTGCAACATGAAGGAAAAGAGATTGGACTCGGAGGAGAAAGGGTTACTTTTAAGCAAAATTTGATGATTTATGAAGCGGAGAACGTCAGAAGTTTACCTACTTCATTTGAATTTACCAATAGCTACTTTGATACCGCTACTCACTTCCTATGGTTACAGGAACATCCATGACTCGACTTACTTTTGTTTGATGTAGAGAAAGTATGGAGTAAAAAGAAGCAACTGAATCGCTCAGATGCCGATTTTATCATGCGTGGATTCAAAAGTCCCGTTAGCTCATGGGCAAAAGATCGCGCTGGAAATATCTGGGTGGGTACGAGTGGACATGGTATTGTAAAATTGAATGCTCGACTACTAAACGTACAACATTGGTACGCCCAAAATTCTATTGTACACAAGCCATTTCTGATGGATGGACAGGAGTTTATGCAGCCCGTAGCTTCGAGTAGTCCTTTTTATAATGGTGGCAAATTAGCAAAACTTAAAAAGATCAATGATTTCATTCAGCGAAATCAAATGGAAGCTAGTTTTTTCTTGCAAACTGCTCCCGACACTTTTTGGGTACTCAGCAGATCAGTGCAACAGCAACTTTCCCAACTTACGCTTTATCAAATTGACTCCAGTGGGCATCACAGGCAGGTAGGTATTTACAAAAGCCTACTCAGTAATATTTTACAAGCAACGACTTTAGCGGTTGATGAAGCATCGAATCAGCTTCTACTCGTTTTAAATAACAAACTAATTACGCATGACCTAAAGACGCACGAAGAAGAAGTATTTAAAATAGAGGTCTTGCCCGATCCATTCAATTCGATCTACAATTTAGTTCAGGCAAGTGATCGGACTTGGTGGCTCGGTACTGCTCTAGGCATCGTGAAAATCCAAAAAGAAGCGGACAGTTACACTTTTGAACTTATCAACTCAACAAATAGTGACTTACAAAATGATAATTGTGCTAGCCTATGCTTGGATCAAACGCAAAAGGATATACTATGGATTGGAACAAAGGGTGGTGGACTACATCGTTTGAATATGCAAAGTATGGAGTTAGCGCACCTCAACTCAGAAAATGGACTCCCCAATAATGTGATTTACGGCGTCTTACAGGATGAGGCGGGCCATCTTTGGATGAGTTCAAATAAAGGCATCATCAAATATCATCCCGAAACCAAGCTGATTAAAAACTATCTAAGTGCGGATGGGATGCAAGGCGAAGAATTTAATACCTACGCCTACGCTCGTGCGCCCGATGGTGTCATGGCATTTGGAGGCATTAATGGCTTGAATGTTTTTGATCCTAAAGATTTGAAAGACAATCGGCACGTTCCTAATGTCAAAATCACGAAATTAGAGGTGAACAATCAACTCATTTCGCCCGAAGATAGTAGCCAAATCCTTCATCAAACGATTGAATTTACAGAAGCCATTCGATTGCCTTTTGCCCAAAACAATGTCACTTTAGAATTTGCTGCACTAGAGTTATCGGCGCCCAACAAGAATAAGTATCGCTACTACATTGAGGGAATAGAAACCGAATGGGAACACGAAACAACGGATAATCGAGCATCCTATTTGAGTCTCAAACCAGGCAAACACCTTTTCAGAATCAAAGCAGCCAATGGCGATGGGATTTGGAGTGAAGAAGTGACGGAATTACGCATTGAAATTTTGCCGCCTTGGTATCGGACGTGGGTTGCTTATGTGATTTATGCTGGCTTAATTGGATTTGGAATTTGGCAGTTTTCTCAAATTAGAAGTCGGCGATTGCAATTGCAGCACAATATCCAATTGGAACAAAAAGAAGCAGAACGCTTGCGAGAGTTGGAAGATTTTCGCTCTAGATTATATACCGATATTACCCATGAATTTAGAACGCCTTTGACAGTGATTTTAGGCACAGCAGACCAACTAAATCGAAAGGAAAAAGCAGCAGAGAACAAGCAAAAATTAAATCTCATTCAGCGGAACGGGAACAATCTGCTGGAACTGATTAACCAACTGCTCGATCTCGCTAAAGTAGAACATAACGAACTAGGTATCAACTACATTCAAGGCGATTTGCTTAACTATATTCGTTATCTGGCTGAAAGTTTTCACTCGCTAGCACAAAGTCATCAGATTGAATTGCGACTCCAAAGTTCCGCCCAAGAAATTTGGATGGATTACGATCTTGTAAAAATACGTCAAATCATTGCCAATCTCATTTCCAATGCCATCAAATATACGCCTGCAAATGGAGCAGTAAGCATAGCGGTAGAGCAGATCGCTTCCGACCAAATTCAAATCTCAGTCAGCGATACAGGTCAAGGCATTCCAAGCAAGGATTTGCCTCATATTTTTGAACGCTTCTATCAGGTAGATGATAATGTTGCCAAAGCAGGCGGCACGGGTATTGGTTTGGCTTTGACTAAAGAATTGGTGCATTTGCTAGGTGGTACGATTAGCGTTGAAAGCCAAATAAACGTAGGGACAACCTTCAAACTTCGATTGCTCATCACAAAAAATGCGGAACTAGCGTTGTCACAACAGCAAGTAAAATTCGCTCCAAACTTAGCTGTTTCAGCTGAGCTCAAAACTTCCCCAAATACTAACAAAGAAAACACCCTACTCATCATAGAAGATAATGCAGATGTTACAGCTTATCTAACGACTTGTTTAGAAAATGACTACAACTTACGCTACGCCAAAAATGGACAAGAAGGCATTGACAAAGCCATTGAAAGTGTTCCAGATATCATTATTTCAGATGTGATGATGCCCAAAAAGACAGGTTTTGAAGTTTGTGAAAGCTTAAAAACAGATGAAAGGACGAGTCATATTCCAATTGTCCTGCTCACCGCAAAAGCAGACATTGATTCTCGAGTTACAGGTTTAAAAAGAGGCGCAGATGCTTATCTCGCGAAGCCTTTCCATGAACAAGAATTGACTATTCAATTGCAAAATCTACTGCAAATCAGAAAACAACTGCAAGCCCGCTATCAATCTTTAGAAAAAATTCCTGCTGCCAAAGAAGAAGCTATTCAACTAGAAGATGCTTTTGTAGAACGTGTCCGTAAAAAAATAGAAGCCAACTTGCAAAATGATGAATTCGGTATCACCGAACTTTGCCAAGCTATACGGATGAGTCGAACGCAATTACACAACAAACTTAAAGTGCTTACGAATCGCTCTACGTCTAAATTTATTCGTTCTGTCCGCCTAAATCAAGCCAAAAAACTACTCACAGAAACAGATATGAGTGTGAAAGAAATTGCTTTTCAAGTTGGCTATCAGGATCGAGCTTATTTTTCTAGGGTGTATAAAGAGGAGTTTGGG
>JBCDFY010000114.1:0-22908 GCA_039176995.1 Bacteroidota bacterium | reverse complement strand
TCAAAGAACGTTCGGATAAAGAGCTTAAAATCACTTGGGAGTTTACTCGTGAAAATGCTCGCGAAAAATTAAATCGGAGGTATACAGAGGTTAATTCATTCAATCAAAAATTTAAAAAACTTAAATTACACTGTATTTATTACAGTGTAATCTAAGTTTCTTTAAATTTTGAGAAGCGAGAAAAGCCTTGGCTTTTCGAGCTTCAAAAAAAATACTCGCCGCCGTCGAAGACGGCGGAGGAAAGGGTGTTGAGGAAGAAAAACGGTTTTTTCAAAACCGCTTTTCTTCCTCAAACTCCTCTGCTTAAAAATTGCATGAAACTTAGTTTACAGTGTATTTAGCGGTACTTTCTGTCATGTAAGCTAAGTAGACTCAAATTTTGCTTTGTTTTTTGGCGCGCCTTTCGGCGCACAGAGACTTTCTAGAGAGAGCGAGAGTATTGGGCATTTCGCCCAATACTCTCGCTCTCCCCAAAAGGGTCTTTTGCTGCGAAGCAGCGAAAGAAAAAAGTTTAGATACAACTAAATTCTTTTGTGTCCTTTGTCCCTTTGTGGTTCATTATAGTTTGGCAAAATCAACTTTCAGTAGTCAACAACATTCCCGTCACATATTTGGAACTTTTAGTAGAACGAAAAGGCAGATGCTGGAGAATAAAATCTGCGGCTTGGTCTTCGGTTTCTTTATACTTTACTTCTACAATAATGTTGTTATTTGTCAAATGAAAAGAAGGACGCTGTGAAGGCATAGCGAAACGCATCTTTCGATCAATTGTAATGCGAAATTTTCCGTTTGGTGTTCCAAAATAAGAACGCAAATAGCAATTGTACAAACTGGGACGTAGGACTGCGAATTCAGGAGCTAGAGTAAGCAAATCTTGATGCAGTTGCGGAGTTCGCTTCCAATCCATTGCCCCTAATTTATACAATTGCTTACTACCCAGTTCATTATGCTTCATTTTGACTTCAAAAACCGATTTTTCAATTTTCTGATAGTCTTTTCCATACCAACGCAAGCGAAATTTACTGCGCTGATTCACGCCTGCTATATTTTGGTGAAAAGTCAATAAATTAGGGGTGTCAAAATAAATATTATTAACTACTCTATCTGGAAACAAGCGGCGAAAACCTGCGGGATGCAAGCTAATGTATTGTTCCACTAAAGCAGGAGTAAAATGCTCAATCTCGTATTTGCGTTCGAAGCGGCGAGACGTAATTTCGCAAGGAAAATCTCTCTTTCTGGATACTTTTTCTTCGCTCATTGAAAAATTAATTTAAACTGTGGTGTCGTCAATTTTAATCGAAAAATAGTCAGTAGTAATCATAAATGCGTTTTTTATACACAAAAAAGGAAAATGTAAAACAAAGTCTCCGAGAACGTATCAACGATCGTCTTCAAAAACTGCCCGAAATTTAGTAAATTTCTCACCTCAATGAAGTAATACTGAGATTTCTACCCTTTTGAATAGAGCACATCTTTCACGCTCAACATCTATAAACTTTCACTAAATGAACACTACTACTCAAATCAAATCCGTTCCCAATAAAGCACCCAAACCTTTATTTCAACTGCCTGATGCTGCTAATATTCGACCGCTGCTCAAAGAAGTATTGAGGCAAAATTGGGGCGATCTAGAGAATCTTTTAGTCGAGCAAGTCATCCATCATTTAGAGTGGGAAACTTTGAGTTGTGGAGAATTGCTCTATAGAGAAGGAGATGTAGGAGATTGTATGCACATATTAATTTCTGGGCGATTAAAAGCGTTCAGAAATCATACAGGTCAGCAAATGGCTTTAGGAGAAATCTCCACAGGCGAATGTGTTGGAGAAACGAGTTTGCTTTCAGATGCACCTCGAAACGCAAGCATTTACGCCATTCGAGATAGCATTTTAGTCAAAATGACGAAAGCGCAATTCGATGTAATTTGCAATGAACATCCTCAACTACTGCGCCAGGTTTCTAAAGTGGTGATTCAACGCTTTTCCAATGATCGTTCTGGCAAACAAAAGCAAGCAAAAATTAAGAATATTGCACTCTTCCCATTGAGTCCAACGGTAGATATTCAAGTCTTCGCTGATAAGTTATCTAAACAAATTAATGAACATGGAAGAGTGAAAATATTTAATCAAGAAAGCATAAATAAAGAATTGCAAGAGGCTGATCTACAAGATTTTAGTTCAGCATCTCTAAACGACTTACACTTTTTTAATTGGCAAGAAAAAATAGAACAACAGTTCGATTACATCCTCTATCAAGCCGAGCATCAAAACAATCTTTGGACACAAACTTGCATTCGACAAGCCGATATGATTTTGCTGGTTGGTAACTTCGATGAATTTGAAAAAACAGACATAGAAACCCAACTTTTTGAGCGTACCAATAAGCTAAGTTACGTCAGCAAACGCCTCATTTTATTACACGAAGATGCCGATAAAGAGCCCATTGGCACTTGTCGCCATTTATCTATTCGAGAAGTAGATATCCATCATCACATTCGTTGGCAAAAACAAGAAGACTTCAAACGTTTAGCACGCTTTGTAACGGGACGAACAATTGGTCTCGTGTTAGCAGGTGGCGGCGCAAAAGGTTTGGCGCACCTAGGTGTTTATAAAAGACTATGCGAAAGCGGTATTGATATTGACTTCGTTGGAGGAACAAGCATTGGAGCTGCCATTGCTGGGGCGATTGCCATGGATTTGAGCTTAGAAGAACTCATTCAGCAATGTAGAAGCGCATTTGTGACCGATAAACCACTTTCCGACCGCACTTTGCCTGTTGTCTCCATCATTAGTGGCAATCGTCTGGACAGAGTGATGCAAAAATATTATGGTGATCGAGATATTGAAGATCAGTGGCTAAATTTCTTTTGTGTTTCTAGCAACTACTCTCATCCTTCCACCGTTATTCATCGAAGCGGAAAATTCTGGAAATCCATACGAGCGAGTCTCTCCATTCCAGGTGCACTGCCGCCCGTTGTTTCAGGTAATGATCTGCTGGTAGATGGTGGTTTGATGAATAATTTCCCGATAGATATTATGGCGAGTTATCAAATTGGAAAAATCATTGCAGTTAGTTTGAGTGAAGAAAAAACCTACGAATTGGGCTATGATAAAATCCCAAATTCGCGAAAGCTGCTTCAAAACAAATTCGCTTCCAAAAAGAAGCGCATTAAAGTACCGAGTTTAACCAGTATTATTTTTAAATCCACTATCTTAGCCAGCCATGAAAAAGGGATAGAGCTCAGAAAGTTAGCGGATTTGCTCATCACTCCACCAGTTGGTCGTTTTGGATTACTGGATTTCAAGAAATTCGATAAGATATTCAAGATTGGTTATGAGCATACGGATACCATACTGCGAGATCGCCCTGAAATTTTAGAAGAAATAAAAACTTACCAGCTGTAATGCAAAAATTATCTATCATTCTACTTGGGTTATGCTTTGCGCTTTCTGCTTTGACTGCTCAAAATTCAGCACTTCACTTTGATGCAGATAATAATAAAGTAAATATTAGCAATCATCCATTCTTTGACATTGGAGAGGAATTTACCATCGAAGCGTGGATCAACGCATCCGTTTGGCGTTCAGAGTCTTGGCAAGGAAGTATTGTAACAAAGGATCAGCAAGGTCCAGATGCGGGTTTTGCTTTTCGAGCTGGTAAATCAGGTACTTTGAGCTTTGTGATGGCAGTCAACAATACTTGGAATGAAATTCAATCAAGTCCCAGAATGAATCTCCGACAATGGCATCATGTAGCAGCAGTAGTAGAACGAGGAAAAATGAGGTTATTCATTGACGGAGAGCAAGCCGCTACGGGGAACTATTCAGGGACTCCTTCCAATAACTTCCGTCCAGTTAGTATTGGTGCATCCTCTGGTTTTCAAGGACGCGTTTTTGATGGAGTGATTGATGATGTACGTATTTGGACTGTGGCGCGAACTGCTGAACAATTGACTGAATTTGCTGACCAAAATCTTTCAGGAGAAGAGGAAGGACTGGTCGCTTATTTTCCAATGAACGAAGGAACAGGTAATAGAACCATCAATCTCGCTAATCCCAATCTTTCTGGTCGCTTACAGAATATGGAAGAATCGGATTGGGTAACTGGCTATAGTTTCCCTTCCACAGATGTAGGTGTGACTACAATTTCTGATCCCGATGTTTGGTCGGTTTCGCAACGTCCCGTGCGTTTTAGAGTAGCGGTCAAAAATCATGGAGAAGATCCTGTGAGCGATTTTCCAGTCCTATTTTATGTCAATGGAGAAGAGGTGCATCGTGAAATAGTGGAAGGAGAATTAGCCTCGGGGGAAAGTATTGAAATCGTCAGCAGCCGACTTTTTGATTTAACTAGAAACAATGGGAATGAAGTCTCCATCAGCACTGACTTACAAGGAGATGCAAATCCTTTAAATAATAGCTTAGAAATATTCTATCCTCGCCCTGACAAAAATGGAAGTTTGCGTATCGTAGATGGACTTCAACATAATTTTAGCAATGCGGGACAAACGCATTTTACCAATTTGATCTTTCCTTACGATTGGGAAGGCGTCGAACGACTGCTGATGCACATCAGTGTGGATTGTCCTAGCTTAGGCTGCGATCCTTGGGATCAACCAGCTAAGATTTCTGTTTTTAAAGACGGCGAAGAACTGGAAATTGTACGCTTCGTCACGCCTTATCGAAAGGCTTGTGGCCCTTGGACAGTGGACGTTACCGACTTCAAAGAGCTGCTCACAGGCAAAGCTGCGATCAAATCTTACATCCAAGTTTTTGGACCTTCTGGATGGTTGCTAAACGTTGATTTAGAGGTAGTGAGAGGAGAAGCAGAACTTCCTTACCAAAGGCTTAATTTGCTTTGGGGAGAAGATTATTGGGTATATGGCGATCCAAGTGTAGAAGATGATTTGCCAGCACGTGCCGTTGAAATTGCGATGCAATCGCAAGCTGCTCACTTTCGCATGACCATGTCAGGACATGGGCAAGGTAACACCGAAAACGCTGCTGAATTTTCTGATAAAACGCACCAAGTAGTTGTCAACAATAACACCATCGCAAATCATCGTCTTTGGAAAAGTGATTGCGCTGAAAATGAATGTGATAATCAACAAGGAACGTGGTTATTCTCTCGTGCAGGTTGGTGTCCAGGAGAAGCGGTGTATCCATTCACGCAGGATTTGACGGAACTAATGCAGGTGGGGGAGACGATGAATGTGGACTACCAATTGCAGAGCTACACTAACTTATTGAATACCAATTATAACAGCACTTCGCATACCGAGCCGCACTATCGAATTTGGGCGTATCTAGTCGAGCAAAGCGATCAGCGATATATTGATTATAGTAATTTGACCTGTGAAAAAGTAAAGGTAGAAGTGGATACAGTGGATGGGGAAGCAGTCTATGGACCAATCGTTGTACAAATCAAAAATACGGGTAATCAAACCTTGAGCAACCCAATAATTTCTTATTACAACAATGGAGAACTTTTGGCGGAAGAAGTATTCATGCACACTCTAGAACCGGGCGCAATATTCGCGCGTACCTTTGCAGTAGAGGACGACGCCTTTGATGCTTCCATTGCCAACCAAGTGCATGTACTTGTCAGTCAGCCCGAAGATGAGAATATGAATGATGATGCAGCTTTATTCATCATCAATGAAAATCTACTTTCTAGCACAAAAATTGTCACAAACAGCCCAATTCAAATCTATCCGAATCCATCGGAAGGCATATTTCAAGTCAACATTCCATCGGAAATACAAGCGCAGTACTTACGCGTATTTGATTTGCGAGGAAGAGTGGTATTGGAGAATCAGCTTCAAGGACAAAGTAATGCTAGATTAGATGTGCAAAAAGAAGGCTTGTTTTTTGTAGAAATTACTGCAAAAGATGGAATTCGTTATTTGCATAAAGTTTCTGTACTAGGGCGTTAATGTAGTTGCTAGATAAGTCGCTCAAAGTATTCGTATTGATATACTTTGAGCGATCTATCATTTGGATAAGTCGCTCAAAGTATCTATCTTACAGTAGATTAAGCGACTTATATGAATAATACGATAATTGGGAGAACGCAACAAACTCAAGAATTAGAAGAGGCAATACATTCCAATAAACCCGAAATGATTGCTTTGGTGGGAAGAAGAAGAGTAGGTAAAACTTATCTTGTTAGAGAAGTTTATAAAGGTAAGATAGACTTTGAACTAACTGGTTTACAGTACAGTAACAAAAAAGAGCAACTACAAAATTTCGTTTTTACTCTAGGTAAATACTTCCCTGACTACGAGTTACCACGATTTCCTAGCTCTTGGTTAGAAGCCTTCCATTTTCTAGGAGAAGCATTAGAGGCTGTTCCAAAAAAGGAGAAATTGATCGTGTTTTTGGATGAACTTCCATGGTTGGGAACAAAAAAATCAGGATTCATCACGGGTCTTGGTTATTTTTGGAATAGTTGGGCATCCAAACAAAATATAGTGGTAGTCATTTGTGGTTCAGCAGCTTCGTGGATGATCGAAAAGATTATCAACGATAGAGGCGGACTCCACAATCGAGTAACGCGCTTACTTTATCTATATCCTTTCACTTTAGCAGAAACAGAAGCCTACTGCAAATCTAGGAACATCAAGCTCAATAGATTTCAAATTTTACAGCTTTACATGACTATGGGTGGTGTTCCAATGTATTTGGATTTGCTTAAGAAAGGTCAATCCGCTATTCAAAATATACAAAACATTTGTTTTGACTCGACAGGCTATTTGAGGAATGAATTTGAACGCTTATATGCTTCTCTTTTTGAAAATCATCAAAATCATATTCAGATCATCAGGGCATTGTCGAGTAAGTGGAGAGGCTTAACGAGAAAAGAGATCATTCAATTAACGAAATTCAAAAATGGTGGAATGTTGTCCAAGTTATTAGAAGAGTTGGATGCTTCTGGATTTATTACGGTCTATGGAGGTTACGATAAAAAAGTAAAAGAGAGTTTGTATCGTTTGACGGACGCCTATTCTTTGTTTTATCTAACCTACATCGAGCCACTAGGAAAAAGTAGTTTTACCGATTTTACTCAGCTGAGTGATTTACCCAAATGGAAGGTTTGGAGTGGTTATGCTTTTGAGAGCGTTTGCTTGAATCATATTCAACAAATACGTAAAGGGTTGAGCATTGCTGGAATCGCATCTTCGGTTGCTTCTTTTATTGCTCGACCCAAAGATGGATTGGCTGGTACACAAATAGATTTATTAATAGATCGAAATGACCAAACCATCAACATTTGTGAGATAAAGTTTAGCATTTCTAATTATGAAGTGACCAAAAAAGATGTAGAAAATATAGCCATCAAAAAGAGAGTATTTCAATATCATACTAAAACTAAGAAACACTTATTCACTACCCTAATCACCACACAAGGAGTTGTTCAAAACTCCAATCGCATCAATTACATTGATCAAGTTATCACTTTAGACGAACTATTTTTGTGATTTTTTGGATATTCGTTTGTAAGTAAATACTGACAGTTTATACCTTAAAATCGTACATTTATACCTGTTTTTGAGGTGCCGCCTTATACCTCTACACTTCACTATTTCGCAGAACTATGCAAAATTTCGTAACTTACTTCCTACAAATTGCAAGGGCTGTTTAAGATAAGAACTAACAACTCAAAGTTAAGCTACATTTTTAAACAAGTCAACGAACAAAAACTATGAAAACAGCCAGCCGTAGTAAACGCCCTTTTACTTATGCGACTCGCGATGAATTGGAATGCGAATTAGAAGTGCTAGAAGGTCAAATTCCAGAAGATTTATATGGTCATGTTTTCTTCAACTCACCTTGCGGCTCGGTCAATTCAGGTGGCTTACCTTATCCAAAACAATATCCAGACAGCAAGAAAGTCAACAAAGAATTTGGAACGAATATTTTCAATGGAGATGCGATGCTTTTTCGCTTCGATTTGAATCAAAAAGGCAAAGTTTTCCTGAAAACTGCTATGCTCAAAACGCCTTGTTACTATGCAGATGAAGCGACAAAGCGTGGAACGAAATACTACAAAAAAGGCATCAACTTCAAGTCCTATGGAATCGCTCGAATTTCGCATAATCTAGGCACTAGAAATCAACTCAACACTGCGATCACGCCTTTTAAATTGCCTGGAGATCAATATAGTCGCCTAACCGCCAATTTCGATATGGGACGATCATGGGAAGTGGATGTAGAAAGCATGGAACTCAAGACACCAATTGGAGCATACCACCATTGGGTGACGGAGTTTCCAAGAGTATTTCCTTACCCTTTTCAGTCCATCCAAACTTCGGCGCATCCCGCTTTTGATCCTTTGACGCACGAGTTTTTCTCCGTCAATTTCACGAAGAACTTTACAACTATGTTTTTCTATGAAAAATTTAGTGAAAGGTTGTCAAGATTTGGTGCAGAAATTCACAAATTACTAGAAAACTTGGTCGAGGAGAATAGCCATTTAGACCGAGAAGAACAGATCGCGCTAATCAATCGCTTCTATAAAAATATTGATTGGTATCTGATAAAAAATAGCTCTCCGCTAGGTAGGATTCGATTGATTTTCTTGTGGTTACTTAGCTTTTTTTCTAGCATTTTCATGTGGATGGGAGACTTGATTTTTGGAAAGCGAAATGGTACATTTTTGCTGCGCTGGAAAGACAACAAAGTGCATCAATGGAAAGTTGTGGATGCCAAAACGGGCAAAAAAATTGTGATTAATCAATGTATGCACCAAAACAATATTAGCAAAGATTATCTCATTTTGAGCGATTCTGCTTTTAAGTTTTCGGGCGATATTATGCTCACCAATCCGTTTCCACACAATAAAAAGTTGGATCGTACCCTCCGACAATTGGCAGCTTATCCACAAATGCCGCAAACCCCTATTTTCATCATCAAGCGCAGCGATCTAGACCCTAGTCAAGAAACAATCAAAGCTCACAAAGTGGTCATTGATCTTGAAGTGGTACATTTTTCGCCTAACTATCTGAATCCTAATGGTCAAATTACTTTGCACACCGCTCACAACGCCGCTTCTTGTGCCGCAGAATGGATTCGTCCTTACGATGAATTGGTGATCGACCAAGGCGTTGAGGTTTTTGAAAATACGATTGGTTTGATGGCAACGGGAGAAATGGATATTGGGCGCATTGGAAAGTTTGTGATCGATGGTGAAAAAGGAAAAATTATTCATCAAAAAAAGATACATTTAACAGGTAGCGAAGACGGATCAGAGAATGGAGGCGCACATACTTGGGGCATCGCGCTACACACCTATCGCGACATTATTTCCAGTACTAGCGTGGTGGATGAAGTAGAACAAATTTACTGGCAAAGCTACGGCACTGATCCTCGGTTTTTGACCAAATTTTTAGAAAATTTATATTTCGATTATAAGCATCGAATCATTCCAGTAGATGAATTGATTAAGAAGAATCGCCAAAAAATTCCATTTTGTCTGTTGCGCCAAAATACCAAAACGATGGAAGCAGAAGATTACTATTTATTCAACTACAACGAGAATTTCCGTTCGCTCCAATTCATTCCACGCGATAGAAGAGGACAGTACACCGACGGCATAGATTTGGCGACAGATGGCTATATCTTTTGTACGATGGTGAATGGTTCAGAAGACGTGAGTGTGGATGAATACACAAGAGAAGTTTGGATATTTGATGCGAAGGATTTGAAGGCAGGACCAGTGTGTAAATTAAGTCATCCAGACATGAATTATGCCTTCACCATTCATTCCACTTGGATGGAAAATTGTCAATCACAAAATTCTGAATATCAAGTGGATATAATAGATGATATTCAATATTCGATTAATAGATACACGAAGCTCAAGAGAAGATTTTACACCAAATTTATGAAGGAACACGTTTATCCATATTTTCAAAAAGAGCGTTGATTTGTAAGGCGTCGGACGCTTTCGAAGGCGTCCGACGCCTGTAATATAAGAGATCGGTCTGCGAAAGGAACGAGCGATTCCGATAGCTATCGGAAAGCCCGATTTTGTATCTAACTCTTTGTGTTTCTTTGTCCCTTTTGTGGTTCAAAATCTTTCTAACCTCACCAACTACCTGAACATAAAAAATTATGAAAAACGCCCAAGCTGATACTACACTTTACTACGAAAATAAGTGGCTCTCCTTAACAGAACAAAAGGGGAAAGAACATTTGCTAGTCAAAACGCTGAAATCAGAAGCACTGCAAAGCAACTGGCAGCAAGAACAAAGTCTGCTAGAAGAATTTGATCACCTTTCCATTGTGCGGACACTTGCTGCAGAAGAAAATGCGAAGGTCAAAACCTATCAACTGCCGAGTGGACGTTCTTTGTATCAAGTTATAGAAGAAAATCGAACCACTTTTGCTGAACGCCTAAAAATTGCGGAACAACTCCTAGAGTTAGTCCTAAATTTCAACCAAAGAAAACGCTTTTTTTGCGACCTCAATTGGCATTTATTTTGGTACGATTTACTAGAAGAAAAGCTCTATTTGTTAGATGTTTTAATGACCATAGAAGTCTCTAATTCAGCAAGTTATCGGACAACTTGGCAGGCAGAAGCAGAAAGGCACTGCATTGCACCCGAGCAAACTTTAACGCACCTCTACGCGCCCGATATTCGCTCCAATTTCTACTCTTTGGGTGTCATTTTATATGCACTTTTTACAGGGCAAAAACCTCATGAAGGCAGCGACCGATTATCCGTAATTCACAAACACCTTTCGCTGCATCCAATTGCTCCGCACGAATCAAAAGCAAACATCGGACTTGCTCTTTCTAATTTCATCCTAAAACTGCTTGCTAAAAATCCAGAAGAACGTTACCAATCTACCAAAGGCATTCAATGGGATTTTCAACAAATTCAATCCAATCCAGAAGTAGCTATTGAGTTAGGACAAAGAGACTTTCCGTCGCAATTTCATCTGCCAGAAAGTATTTTCTTTAGGCAAAAGGAGCATCATTTTTTGAAGGGAAGAGCATTGGAGACACAAAAAGCTCAAAAATCACTGGTGTTGCTGGAAGGCGAACGTGGAGTTGGCATGGATAATATTCTAGAGGATTTGATGTGCGACTTGAAAGTAGAAAATTTCTACGTCGGAAAAGGAAAATACCTCAAAGCAAGTGGAGTACCTTACTTGGGTATCAAGGAAATTACTGCAGATTTAATTGACCAAATTACTAGACAAGACGCGTTTGAAATTGCACAAATCAGAAGAGATTTAGATGAAAAAATTGGTAACCTTTCGGGCGTAATGATTGCTTTTCAAGAAGGTTTTCAAACGTTATTTTCGACGCATCAAGCAGTGCCAGAATTGACAGGAACGTCGGCTGCGCTCAATCGGTTTATTTATGCATTTACTGAATTTTTGAGCGTATTGGAAGAACAAGGAAAAAGTGTAATTTTTTGTATTGAAGACTTGCATTTGGCAAATTATGTATCGCTCCGACTGCTAGAACAATTGCTAAAAACTTCGGTCTTGAGTCAGTTTATGCTTGTTGCGAGTTATATAGAAGAGCGCGATGCTTGGACGAGCTATTTTGCTGATTTTATAGAGACCATAGAAAAGCGAAAATCCTTAGAATACGCGACTTTTAAGCAGCAAATTGTTCCTTTTTCAGCCGATTCACTAAAGCAAATGTTGCTCCAACTGAAGGTAGAACCTTTAGAAGAGTTGCAGCGAATATTGTATGAAAAGACTAATGGAAATTTCGACTTTATCAAGCAGTTCTTTGGGGCTTTGGTGACCAATAATTGGATAGAACCCAATTTTGAGCAGCAAAAATGGGAGGTCAGTATCGCTTCTATCCAAAATCTTCATTTGAGTAGTGATATTGATGAATTTTTGATCAGCCGAATTCAGCAATTGGACGAGCAAGAACTCACTTTGCTGAAAATGGCGTCAGTCATTGGGCAAAAGTTCAAATTGAGCCAATTGCGGCGCATCGCTCCTTTTGAGAGAACCACGACCATTCAAATTGTGGACGAGTTGCGCGCTAAAGATTTTCTCATTCCATTGACTTATAAACAAGCCAAACTCTACGAACTTCAATTTGCGCACAACGGTTTTTTGGAAGTCTTAAATCAACTAATCACTCCTGAAGAATACGAGCAAATCAAACTAAAACTTGCCCAAGACATCGCCGAATACATTGAAGCCGACAGCGACCATGTGCGCTTGTATGAATTGGTTAATCATTTGTTTGCTGTGCCTGCTGAATTGTGTCAAAACTATACAGACTACCTTCTTCAAACTGCCAAAAAAGCAAAAAAAGAAACCGCTTATGATACCGCAGCTAAATGTTTTGGAAAACTCTTGGAAATTGGACTTCTACCAAACAATTCTAATCAAAAACAGCAATTTGAATATGCCTACGAAGCCTGCAACGCTACACTTCTAGGAATGGACTATTCCAAGTATGAAAATCTTTTAAAAACCTTATCCGATTACGCTTCCGATGATCTACAACGCTATCAAATTTACATTCTGAAAGCGAAAGCTCATATGCAATTGGAGCAATATCAGCAAGCGATTGATAATATGATTACGGGCTTGCGAGATATGGGGATTCGCTTTTCGGAAAAGATCAGCAAATTCGATCAGATTGGTATTTTCATGCAAAATATGTGGCGGACGCGCAACCTAAACGTAAATACCGTCGAGCAATTTCCTTTCAACCAAGACGAACTCACCAATATTGCCCAAAATCTTATTCTGACTTCTTCCGCAGCAGTCTATTTTTTGAGTCCTCCGCTCACCTCCAGAATGACCAAAATTGGCATTCAAAGTATTGTCAATAAAGGACTGCTGCCAAGTTCGCCGGGTGATTTGGTTTCTGCTGGTTTTGCGGTTAATAGCTTTAGCAACTTGGTGGACAAAGCCAATAGTTTGGCACAATCGGGACTGAAACTGCTGGAAAGTAAAATTACGGATACCAGTTCAGCGGTGGTCTCCAACTTTCTATACGCCGCTTTCATCAAACACACCGCAGCACCACTCTTAGATTGCATCGAACTGCTAGAAACTTACTATAAAAAAGGACGCGAAAGTGGTAATATTTATACGGCGTTCTATTGTCTCGGTATGAATCGCTGGTATTTATTTTTTGATGGAATGCCTCTGTCAAAATTACAAGAATCCTTAGCGGCGAGTCATCAGTTAGCAATTGATGCGAATCAAAATACCGTAGATAGTTATCATAAGATTCTAAAATCGTTGGTTGTGGAGTTGCAACGAGAAAAATTGGCAGAGAATGTGCTTGCTGACTTTGAGCTAGGGATTCATAATATTGACCTACAAAAAGCAGATCGCACCGTGACGGGTAATATTACGCTTGCCCGAATGATTATTCAGGTTGCTAAAGGAGAAATCTTGGAAGATGAAGTATTGGCGAAAGGAATACAGGAATATTTGGACAATTCGGGTCATGGTACTTTCAATGCGATCACGATTATTTTTTATACTTTATTACACGCTTTCAAAACCACTTTTTATGATAAAAAATTCGATAAAAAATTCATCAAAAAGTACTTTAAAGTACTAGAAACGAGAACCCAATCCGCACCTGCCAATCATGCTGCAAAGTACTGTTTACTGTTAGCCTTACAAGCAAAAAAGCAAAACAAAATAGAGCAAGCTCATCGCTTTTTTCAGCAAGCCTATCATGCTGCCGTCGAATACGATAATCCATGGAACAGTGGTTTGGTAATGGAAGAATATGCAAAATTTTTGATGGCGCAAGGACAACTTAAAATGGGTACGAAAATCATGGAAGAAGCGATAATTGCTTATCAAAAATGGGGTGCGACAGGCATTGTGAATCGCCTGAAAACTGACTTTCCAGAACTGAGAGTAACGCAGCAGTTCGATGCTAAAGAAAGTAATGCTACTGTAGAACAAAATGAAGAACTACAAAAGGTTTTCCATTGGGGTAAACGAGTATTGGAAGAAGAAAATCTTGATTTACAAATTCAAATTTTACTAGAAGCAGTCGAGGATTTAATTAGTACGGAACGCTCCGTTTTTGTGTTGGATTTTGAAGAAAATCTAAAGATTTATAGCGAAAAATGGCGAGGTAAAACCACTCAAATTATTGATGCCGTAGCAGACGCCGAACAGTTGCCTTTGTCTTTGATAAAAGTAGTGAAAAGAAGACAAGAAGCCTTGCTGCTCAAAGATGTTTCTAGCGACCAACAGTTTGCCAAAGACCCATACATTCAAGCAAAAAAAACGAAATCTATCCTTTGCTTGCCTTTTGTGAAGAATAATGAAGTCAAAAGCCTTTTATATCTCGAAAATAGCTTAAGCAAAGGTGTTTTTAGCGAACAAAAAATGGATTTGGTAAAAGTGTTGTACAAGCAGGTTTCGACCGTGCTAGATCATGCAGTATTGACTGAAATGTTAGAAGAAAAACTGGAATTACGTGCCAAACAAATCCAGCTCGAACGAGACAAAGCGGATGAATTACTGCGAAATATTTTACCTCAAAAAATTGCACTAGAACTGAAAGAAAACGGCAAAGTGAAAGCCAAAAAACATGAAAGTGTGTCTGTTTTATTCACTGATTTTAAGGACTTTAGCAAATATTCTAACGTCCTCACTGCCGATCAAATCATTGGCGGTTTGGATGAATGTTATCGCGCTTTTGATGAAATTGTTGCGCGTCATCAACTAGAGAAAATAAAGACTATTGGTGATTCTTACATGTGCGCAGGAGGTATTCCAGAGTCACAAGATAAGTATGAACTCAAAGCTGTGAAAGCTGCTTTGGAAATGATCGATTTTATTGATTGCTTCAATGAAAAACAAATTCAAAAAGGACTCCCTGCGATGAGTATCCGAGCAGGCATTCACACAGGTCCAGTTGTCGCAGGTGTGGTGGGCATTAAGAAATATGCCTACGATATTTGGGGTTCAACGGTCAATATTGCCTCTCGCATGGAGTCACATAGCGAAGCTGGGCAATTGAATATATCAGGTTCTGTTTACTTGAAAATTAAAAATCATTACGACTGCGAATATCGAGGAAAAATAGAAGCCAAAAATATAGGGGAAGTGGATATGTATTTTGTGAAGCAAGCACGGTAGCCTCGCTTCATGCGTTTTCAACTCATCGAACCCCAAAACTCTGCGTACTCTGCGCCCTCTGCGTGCAAAAAAATCAACTAATCCGACTCCAACCTTTGTAACGCTTTTCATATTCTGATAAATAATTTTTTAAGACTGCATGATATGGCTTCTCCAAATCTGGATCATCTTCCAAAATACGCTTGGCAATTTCCCGAGCCGTACTCAAAATATTATTGTCCTTCGCCAAATCTGCAATTTTCAACTGCAACATTCCACTTTGCTGCGTGCCCATCATATCGCCTGGTCCGCGCAACTGCAAGTCAGCCTCGGCAATTTCAAAACCATTATTGGTGCGACACATTGTTTGGATGCGCTCGCGTCCTTCGTTGCTCAACTTAAAATCTGACATCAAAATACAATAGGATTGCTCCGCTCCTCTACCCACTCGCCCGCGTAACTGATGCAATTGTGACAAGCCAAATCGCTCCGTATTTTCAATAACCATTACCGAAGCATTGGGCACATTCACGCCCACTTCAATCACTGTCGTCGCTACCATAATCTGCGTTTCACCTTTTACAAAACGCTGCATTTCAAAATCCTTATCCTTGGGTTTCATGCGTCCATGTACGATGCTCAATTTGTATTCAGGCAGGGGAAACTCACGACTAATTGCTTCATAGCCTTCCTCCAAGTTTTTCAAATCTAGCTTCTCCGATTCTTCAATTAAAGGATATACGACATACACTTGCCGACCTTTCGCGATTTCTTTGCGCATGAAACCCATAATTTGGATGCGATGATTTTCGGTTTTATGCACCGTTTGCACTTCTTTTCTACCGGGTGGCATCTCATCAATCACCGAAACATCCAAATCGCCATAAAAAGTCATCGCCAAAGTTCTTGGAATTGGAGTGGCAGTCATCACAAGTACATGAGGAGGGTAGGGGCGACTCTTTTTCCAAAGTCGAGCGCGTTGCTTGACACCAAATCGATGCTGTTCATCTATAATCGCCAAGCCTAGATTTTTGAAGATAACGGGGTCTTCAATCAGTGCGTGTGTGCCAATTAAAATATGGATTTCACCCGCAGCTAATTGCTCTAGTAAGGCAGCACGTTTTTTCCCTTTTACACTACCTGAAAGAAAACCAACACCAATCTCCATACCCTTTAGATACTCGCTGATATAGTGGTAATGTTGTTGCGCCAAAATTTCTGTTGGTGCCATCAAGCAGACCTGGAAATTATTGTCCAATGCAATCAAAGCACACATCAGGGCGACCATCGTTTTTCCACTTCCCACGTCACCTTGCAACAAGCGATTCATCTGCGTCCCATCCTTCAAATCTTGCCGAATTTCCTTGATGACCCGTTTTTGAGCACCCGTTAGTTCAAAAGGTAATTTTTCTTTGAAAAAAGTATTGAAATAGTCGCCAATCTTAGAAAATTTGTGTCCTTTAAGTTGATTTTTGCGGCGTTTTTTAATGCGTAATAATCGCATTTGTAGCCAAAATAACTCTTCAAATTTTAGGCGATTTTGGGCTTGCTTGAGTTGGTTTTCGTTCTTGGGCAAATGAATCCAATGAAGGGCTTCTATTCTTTTAGGAAAGCGAAACTTTTCGATCATGTAAGTTGGCAAGGTTTCTGCAACCTCTTTTTCGCTCAATTTAGAAAGTAGCGTTTCTATTAGTTTTCGACGCATTTTGGAATCTAAGCCCTTGTTATTTAGCTTTTCTGTGCTTGGATAAACGGGCGCAAAAGTGATGGCTGCTTTCTTATTTTCTAGCGTTACTAATTCAATCTCAGGATGAGGAATATTCAACTTTTTCAGAAAAGCATTTACTCTTCCATAAACGATGTATTCACAACCAATAAGCAACTGATTTTCAAGATAGTGTACACCTTTAAACCAAACCAACTCTATTGCTCCTGTTGGACCACGAAGCCGTCCGACCAAGCGTCTTTTTCGTCCTTCTCCTACTACATTCAATCTGCGCAATATCCCTCGAATTTGCACTTCGCCACTATCTTCACGTAAGTCTTTGATTTTATGAAATTTTGTCTTATCTATGTAGCGAAATGGAAACGTATAGAGCATATCCTCAAACGTGAAAATCCCCACTTCTTTCTTCAACAAGTCAGCTCTAGTCGGACCTACGCCTTTTAAAAATTCTATTGGACTCTCTAAATAAGGACGATCTTTATTCATTTAGCGAAAATCAGTCAGTTTTGACATCGAAAGTAGGCTTTTTCCTTCAATAAAACTACTCTAATTACAGAAGGTTTTACTGAACGAATTATGAAACAATGAGTATCCGAAACCGTATCTAAATCAATAGTTGTCATTCACAAAAAAATTGTAAAGATGAATTGAGATGTTGAAAATCAATCAATTAGTCTTCCCAAATATTGCTCGTGAATAAGGGCTAATGGAGCAAAGCAATACTTGATGCTCTGAATTGTGAAAGCCTTTTCAGCAACACATTCTCACACTACACCAGACATTGAATACAGCACAGAACTAAAATACATCCATTCAACAGTTATAACACAGTGATAATGAAACTTAAAAGTTACTTAGCAATTATTTTGAGTTTATGTCTGTTCCAAATAAGTTGGTCGCAAGACATCCATTTTTCGCAGGGCTATCATTCCCCATTAAATTTGAATCCTGCTTTGGCAGGAGTTTTTAGTGGTGATTTGAGGTTTCATGCTAACTATAGAAATCAATGGGAATCCATAGCAGATTACACGACCTATTCTGCAAGCCTTGAAAGCAAGGTTTACTTGGAGCAATTGACGAGCAGTTATTTCACAACTGCAATTCTGGTTAACCATGACCAAGCAGGTACATCAGAATTGGAACGAATCAATATAGGAGTTGTAGCCACTTATGCAAAACAACTAAGTCCTACAGTGTTTGCTTCTGCTGGTACCCAAGTGGGGATTAACAGCAGGTCTTTTGATAATGCAAATTTGACTTACGACCAGCAGTTTAATGGTAATCAATTCGATGCTTCATTGAAAGGAGAACCCGCACCAAATATTAACACAAATCTCTTAAATGTAGATATATCTACGGGAATAAATATTAGAATACAACCTCTTGAAGCGAATCCATTGACTAAAAGAACCAGATTAGATGTAGGCGTAGCTTTACATCACTTAACTAAACCCGACGAGACCTTTGCATTGTCCGATGGATCGCCATTGAACCGCCGATTGACTTTTCACGCCATTGCGAACTTGATGGTCAATCCTAGTTTTGACTTTCGACTTCGAGGAGCGTCGCATTTTCAAGGAACCTATCAAGAAAATTTGATTGGTTTTGGGGGACGACTCATTGTCAGCAAGCAAGCAGCGAGGGAAGCAGCCTTACATTTTGGAGCATCTTATCGCTTTCATGGTTTTGGAGACGCTTTCATTCCTCATGTGGAATTAGAGTGGAAGCAATGGATGTTGGGAGTGAGTTATGATGTAAATACTTCTCAATTTCAAGATGCAACAGGACGCCGAGGAGGACCAGAAATTGCGTTGCGCTACATCCGAAGACCAGTAGATCCACCAGAAAAAACCAAGGCTTGTCCGATTATTTAATGATTGGAGAGTTAAATACCAATAAAAATCCTAGAGGCGCGAACTAAAGGAATGAAAAAGGACTTTTATTGCATATAATTTAATGAAAAAAAAATACGTTTAGCGTTAGTAATCAAATAAATATAAAGTAAATTTATAATATTAATTTCTGGAAAGCTATGCTCGGCAAAACTGCTCAAAGAACGTAATGTAACCAACACCCGATTTGTTAGTCTCATTACAATGAAAGAATAAAAATTTAGTATGGAGTAGAATTACCTGAGTTACTAAAATCACTACCTATGAACAAAATAGTATTCGTTCTTATCTGTACGCTGTTGTGTGGAAGCACGGCGATAGGGCAGAAGTTCAATTCTGAACCCGATCCCAGCCTGTATGGTACGTCTTTGAAGCAAATTCTGAAAGCAGCTGATGAGGCAATGGAAGTCAATAAAGACTACTACACGGCAATGCGTTGGTACAAGAGAGCGAGAGAAGTCAAGCCAAAGAACGTAGAATTTGCTTACAAATATGCAGAAGCAGCTCGCCAAGCGCGTTCTTTTGCCCGTGCAGAAGAAGGCTATCAAGACGTATTGAAATTGCGGGAAGATAAAGGTCAGTACCCACTAACCCATTTCTGGTTAGCAAACATGAGGCAATTGCTCGGAAAGTATGAAAAGGCAATTACGATGTACGAAAGATTTGCAGAAGAGCATACTGGAAACGAGAATGTTCCTACTTACTTTATTCAAAGAGCAAAGAAGGAAAAACAAGATTGCATTTGGGCGAAAGACATCGCCGAAGAGCAACATAATGTAGATGTGCAACACATCGGAGAAGAAATCAATACACCAAACAAAGAATTTGGTGCTTTCATCATTGGAGATACCTTGTTTTATTCATCCCTGAGCTTTGAGAGCAGAAAAGACAACGAACCGACAGAGCGTTCTTATTCCAGAATTATGTATTCTGTAAATGGAGAGCAAGGAGTAGAATTGATGGACGAAGTGAATGATACAACTCGCCATACTGCGAATTTGGCATATAGCGAAGATTTGACTAAGAAAGTTTTTACGCGCTGTAATTATCTCAGTCCTGAGTCAGTAGAGATTAGATGTAAGATTTACTATCAGTTCAAATTGAGCGATGGTTCTTGGAGCGATCCAGAACCGCTGCCAGATGACATTCAGCAAGAAGGATTCACTTACACGCATCCTACTATCGGAAGAGATTTCGATGAAGAAAAGGAGTATCTTTATTATGTGACGGATCAAGATGGTGGATTAGGTAAATTAGATATTTGGAAAGTAGAATTAAATACAGATGGTACGTTCGGCACACCAGAAAATGTATCCATCATTAATACAGAAGAGAACGATATCACGCCTTTCTATCATAATGCTACACAAACGCTATTCTACAGTACCGAAGGAATGCTAGGAATGGGTGGTTTTGATGTTCACAAAATCATTAAAGAAGATGGGGAATGGACAGACCCTAAGAACTTAGGAAAGCCCATCAATAGTAGTTTGAATGATATTTCTTTCACACTGAACGAAGAAGGAGACAAGGGATTCTTTGCTTCTAATCGAGAAGGGTCATTATACTTGGATAAAGAGTTCGAGTTATGTTGCGATGATTTGTATTCTGCGGAATTTGACATTAAAGCAGAATTATTGGTAGCGACTTTTGATGGAGCATCTTTAGATCAACTGCCAGGAACAACGGTTCGGTTGCTGGAGATACAAAGAGATGGTAGCAAAGAAGAAATCGCTAAATTGACGAATCCAGAAACCAACGAATTCGTGTTCTTTGTAGAGCGCGGTAAAAAATATGAAATTGAAGCGTCGAAAAAAGGTTATGTGCAGCAAGTAGAAGAATTGGCGGTTTCACAAGACGCTCCTGACCAATTGGCGCAGAACATTTATTTGAATCCAATCATTGTGGATTTGAAAGCCTTGACTTATGATTTAGACACGGAATTGCCAATTACTGGCGTTACAGTTCAAGTTATTGAACAACTGCCCGATGGTTCAGAACGTATTGTACAGGAGCAAGTTAATGAATATGGAAATGACTTCATCTTTCCATTGGAGAGTGAAAAAATCTACGTGATTCGGGCAACGAAGCCAGGTTATAAACCGCTGGAAGAATTAGAATTGACAACGCAAGATTTGCTACAACCAGAGACCTTTTTGGCAGAACTGTATATGAAGCGTACTTCTTTCGTGGATTATTTGCCGTTGGCAATTTACTTCGATAATGACTATCCAGATGTAAATTCAAATAGTAGTAAAACGCGTACGAATTATGCTGAGACGATTGAGGATTACTACGCACGCAAGGAAGAATATAAGTTACTTTTTGCTGAACCACAGGAGGAAGAAGAGTCTTTCTTGACTGCGCAACGCTACGAACAATTTTTCGAGCGAGAGGTCAAAAAAGGTTATGAAGATTTGATTGCTTTTGCAGAAGTCTTGACGCCTTTCTTGGAACGTGGCAACGAAGTTCGCCTGCAATTGAAGGGTTTTGCAAGTCCAAGAGCCGAGGATGGCTACAATATGAATTTGAGTTCTCGAAGAGTACATAGTGTGGAAAATTTTTTCCGCAGCTACAACAATGGAGAATTACTTGAGTACATCAATATTGGCTTACTCATTTTTGATCGAGAAGCCTTTGGAGAGCGACAAGCCCCTAACTTTGTAATCAGTTTACTGGATGATGAAAGAAACTCAATTTATAGTTTGGGTGCATCCTTGGAGCGAAGAGTGGAGATTTTAGAAATTGAAGTTCGCTTGAACGAAGAAGATGCGGAGTCTCCTGACTTGAGGTCTTTTAGTTCTAAGGGAGGTAAAGAATAAGAGAATTTAATTTAAGATAACTGAAAATGCTCTTGTGAGTTAATTACTCGCAAGAGCATTTTTCATTGAACTAAGTACACATTCGGGATCGGGTAAAAAATAATCTACCCAATGAAATTAAAAAAAGCATAATATATTGTGCAAAAAAAGCAATGAGGATATACTTACATCCATCAGTTATATCAAGTTTTAATTCAGCCTTAGAAAAATTAACTGGCTACAAAAAGCGAGCATTCGCCGCAGAGTTATGTGAACTTTATTTTGATAGTTCTGCTCGCAAAATGGAGCGTTATTTTAACGTAGGTCGTGAAATGGTAGAATTAGGACTACATGAGCGACGTACAGGGATTCAATGCTTAGATGCGTATGAATTGAGAGGTGCAAAAAAAAAGAAGCGCTCCATACGAATTTAGCCCGCGACATTGAACAAATAGTGGAAGAGCATAGCCAGATTGATCCTCAATTTAAAACACAACGCTGTTATGTGAAAATCAGTGCTTCCTATATTCGCAAAAAATTAGTATTGAACAAATCATACCATCCCAAAGATTTTTGCTTGAAAACGATAAATAATGTGCTCAATCGTTTAGACTATACGTTAAAGAAAGTATTGAAAACTCAGCCCTTAAAGAAAATACCAGAAACAGATGCTATTTTTAAAAATGTTCATGGACACCATCAAACTGCCGCATCAAACCCTCATATTCTAAGGGTTTCGGTGGATGTGAAAGCAAAAGTAAAAGTAGGAAGGCTAAGTAGAAAAGGCTATGCTCGCACTAAAAATGCCCCAAAAACAGATGACCATGACCACCACTGGACGGATGTTTTAACGCCCTTTGGCTTGCATGAAGTCAATACAGATAATACTTTTTTGGTATTTGGTAATTCTAGAGAAACCCCTGATTTCATTGTAGATTGTTTGGAATGGTGGTGGGAACAAAGGCAGTTTTCGCAAGACCAATATGATCTTTTAATGATGGATTTAGATAACGGCTCGTCCGTTGCTGGAAATACCAAACGTTTTTTACAGCGTATGATTGAGTTCTCTAAAAAAATAGAAATTCCCATACAATTAGTCTATTATCCACCTTATCATAGCAAATACAATAAGGTGGAAAGATTTTGGGCTGCTTTAGAAAATTATTGGATGCCTTTAGTATTGGACACCGTAGTAAATACCATTAATATTGCCAAAAATGTCCTTTGGAAAGGTATGAATCCTATCGTTCATTTCCTTGACAAAACTTATGAAAAAGGAGTTAAAGTGGAAACCGAACACTTCAAAGAACTTCAAAAATTTATCCTCAGAAATCCAGATTTACCCAAGTGGGATGTCCTGATTGATTTTAATCGTAGTGGGTAGGTTATTTTTTACCAAGTCCCTT
>JBCDFY010000113.1:0-22969 GCA_039176995.1 Bacteroidota bacterium | reverse complement strand
TTTAATCATTTATTAAATTATTGTGCAGATAAAGTAAATAACAATGAGTTAGAATATGCAATAACCTATCTGAAACTTATTGACAAATTAAATAATGAAAACCTTATGTTAGAGCAAGGTATATTCGATCCCATATTTTTTAAAAATTGTATCACTATGAGTATTCTTGCTAAGGAGGTAGGCAAAGCGGAGGCTTTCATAAATACATGGTCCAGATATTTGAAGGCCAATATCAGAGAGGACATAGTTCAAATAACCAGAGCAATTATAGAATTTGAAAGGGGGAATTGGAAAAAGAGCGAAAAAATTCTCGAAAATTACATCCCTTATGATTATTATTACAAAGTTTTACATGACAAAATTTCATTAAAAATTTTATATGTACACGTCAAATCTAAAAATTTCAAAAAAGAAAATTTTATTGGTAAAATACACAGTGCAAAAAAATACATAAGCACAAAGAAAGAATTAACTAAGGAGAAAAAGAGAAAATTATTAGCTTTTCCTAATGTACTTTTGAATTTATGTCAGGGAAGAACAGTGGAATTGCATGAGTATAAGAGGATACTATCACCTTCAGATTATACCTGGTTTCAGAAACAAATTAGTGAAGAGAGTTAAACTCCTCTTCACCAAGTACCGTATGTTTTAATTAATCGTAATAGTGGCGCTAAAGGTATTAGCCAGTGTTGTAAAAACTTCTACACTATAGTCTCCACTACTCAAAGTAGATAGGTCAACCGACCATTCCGTTGCATTACAATTCTCAGCTCTTAGAACACTTACATTGCTACTATCAAACAACTCAATATCATCTATTGGGTCATTAGGAACATCAACATTTACGAATAATATGTCATCAGACATAACAATAGTTACTCCAGGTATTTCTACTGTACTAACCGTAATAGGTACAACATCCATTACAACAGTCTGCTCAACTGACTGATTCAAATCTGGAAATAAGACTAAAAACAAAAACATTAAAAATTCCATAACGATAGGTTTAATGAAAAAATTAAGAAATAAGAAAATGATCTATTTCAAAAATAGTCCATATTAACCAATAAAGCAAGTACAGTAGGTACTACTCTTTCCACTCGTAATTAGAGGATTTCAAATCCATCTCTTCCTCAATTTGTAATTTGATGCAATGATAGAATCTTTTCGATCCAAAAAATAAGTACTAAATCGAAAGATATAGATGAAGAAAATGTAGGACTCTAATCAATAGCTTTATCTTTGGTATAAGCAATGAATTACACGCCAGATGAGAGTGTCATGGAAAATGACACCCTCATAAGGATATGTAAAATCTAACTCACATTTTTTTGGAATCCCACGAAGGAATTTTAAACAGATCAAGTCTGATAAATCATCTTTGAACAAAGCTAATTACTACATTATAAATATGCTACAAACAGTGAAATCAATTCAATTCAACAAATTAGTTGATCGTAATGGTAGCATTATAATGATTAGCAAGTGTTGTTAAAACTTCTACATCATAATCTCCACTACTCAAAGTAGATAAGTCAACCGACCATTCCGTTGCATTACAATTTTCAGCTCTAAGAACACTTGAGTTGCTAATGTCGAATATTTCAATTTCATCCAGTAACTCGTTCGGACTATCAACAATTGCAAATAATACTTCATCGTGCATTGTGATGACTACTCCAGGTATTTATACTGTGCTAACCGTAATAGGTTCAATATCCATTACAACAGTCTGCTCAACTGACTGATTCAAATTGGGGAATAAGACTAAAAACAAAAACATTAAAAATTCCATAACAAATGGTTTATAAATGCCATGGAAAGCGCTTTCACCTGACGTGATTAAAAAATTGAGTGCACATTAAACGATAAGCTGCCCTGCGGACAACTGATATGATCACATTAAAAAATGCGTTGATATCAATAGGAGCTTAGGTGATATCTGAGTATCTTTCATTATCTAATTCGACATTTATCTATGAACACAGTACCGCTCTAGATTTACAAAGAATTAGATCAATCTATTCCTATGTTTTCTTTCGATAAGACAAAGGTAGGCACAGAAGAAAGGCAATGCAATTTTCCAACTTAACTTTCTATCATTGTCCTATAAATTAATGGAAATTTACGTGCGTGTTAGTATTGTTATTTGTATCGTTGAAAACAGCCTTAGAACTCAAGAGAAAGTCTGTATAACCAAATATCCTTTTTGTTTTGAAATATAAAAACTAATCACTCTCGCAAATTGCTCGCACTATCTTTCCCGCCAATATGGGCGAAAGAGAGGTGAATTTGAAGGCAAAATACCCTTGCAAGCAGCTGAATACGACGAGCTAATACGTATTTTTTGGTATCATGTAACATTTTATTTACGCATTTCTTCCATTTGATAAACTTTTTGGACATTTTTGATGTGTTTTAAGAATTAATGAAAATTAACGGTTTTTATCCATGCTAATAGATTGATAACCAAGAGACGCAAAAAAATACACTTCTGTATAAAAAGTGAACATCAGTAAATTCTATTGCTCTTTAGAGAGGAATATTTGATGCTTCGTACTTGAGAAAATCTTTGAATTTTAACAGAGGATAAATTTATTATTATCAGAACACACTAATGTACACGGTAGCTATTGCTTAGTGATGTCAGATCTGTACACAAACGCTAAGTATTAAAAATGAAAACACTCCTCCTTTGCCCTATCTCGGAAGAGATCAACGCGATAAGATTGCTGTTGCAATCCATCAGTAGTCGTCGCGGTAAATACTCAGATAAGCTCTATCAACTTGGTTACTACAAAGGTCTCAAAATTGCTTTGCGTAAAACAGGCCGTGGAGCAGAGGCAATTGGTGCTGCAGTCCACGCCGCAGTCAAAGATTTTGATTTTGATTATATTTTTTTGGTAGGTACAGCAGGCGGTGTCACCAAAGTAAAGCAAGGTGATGTTGTGGTAGCAACGCAAAATTTTCAATACGATTCGGGTAGAGAATTGGATCAAGCATTCTGTACCTTTCCTAAAACCCTACAAGCCGATGAATATCTCTTGTCACTAGCAGAAAGTGTTGCACACAGTTCGCATTGGCAAGACAATGAATTGGATACGGAAAACATTCGTGTCCACTTCAAACCCATTGCTAGCGGAGCGAAAGTCATTCAAAGCACAAGGGGAGAAAGCTATAAAATCCTTAGAGAACGATTCAATGATGCAGTGGCCATAGAAATGGAAGCCTATGCCTTTCAAGCAGCAATGAATATACATCCTAAAGTAAAGGGGCTGAATGTACGTTCTATTTCTGATATGCTTTCAGATAAGGAGGATGCAAATCGTAAGGGTTCCAAGCAAATAGCCAGTAGGCATGCGGCATTTTTCGTATTTGCACTACTCCAACAATTAAACACTCCCAAGCCCACATTGCAAAGACTCAAAATACCTATTGCCTGCATGGTTGTGATTTTGCTAGTAATACTCTACTGGAAAAACGCTGATACTTCTATACAAGAAACGCAGATTACAACTGCCACCACTACAGATACTTTATTTATTTCTGAACAAGTCACTAGGCTTAGTCAGCACATACCAGTAGCTCAATCGGCAATTAGTTCTAATCAACCAACAACAAGAAAAAAGCCTACACTAAATAAAGAGGAGTTACCCCCAGAAACTCCTCCTGCTCCTATATTAAAATCAGGAATTTCGAATGACACAGATACGATGAGTGCGCAAGAAGTGCGCATCACCAACAAGATGATTCAGGAAGATGAAAAAGATGAGTCAATTGAACGGCCCAAGCAAGCAGAAACAGAATCAGAAGTGCCACATCAAAGATATATTGATCGCTGCTATATTGGGGTGTTGCAGAATGGAATAGAAGTGAACAATGTATCTGTCTTCATTGATGATCAGGAAGTACAAATTGCTAATAATTACTTGCCATTGCCTATTGGAGGATTTTGGCTGAAGTTGGTCAAGGATAATTATCACTACAAGGAAAAAATTTATATCAGATCAGAATCTACTATTGCTCCTACTTTCATAATAGACTGGAACAAGTTCATGGAGAAAACAGAAGAACCTAGCACAATCAAACAAGTAGGAGATATATGAAAGAAGTCCTCTGTACTTTCACTCCTGTACACTTTTTTTCTTTCGCGCCTACGGCGCGAAAGGGAGGGGAATTTAGGACAGAAACAGATAATTTTTGTAACAAAAATCATCTGTTTCTGTCCTAAATTCCCTCTGTGAGCCGCCTTTAGGCGGCGAGCCAGTTCAATTATCAAAAAGTATATAGGTGTGAGCTCTGTACTTTTTAAAATTCTATCCTTACTCCAAGCGCGCCTTACGGCTCGCAAAGAGAACGTCAACATAGAATAAAGCTTTCATTATACGATACTGAATAACCAAGTCCATACACTTTTAAAACATCCACAGCATTATGAAACAACTATTTTCATTATTTCTGTTCTGCTGCATCCTGCATCCTGCTCAAGCTCAAGAAGACAATGATAGTATCAGAATTCTATTATTTCCTTTTGAAGTTTCTGGAGAAGTCTTAGATCAATCACTTTCCATAAAAGTACCTGATAAATTACAAGAAACCTTAGTACAGGATTTTCTCTTCATCAATACGGATGATGTGACTCGACTGCGCATCAAAGGTTGGCTTTATAGGAATGAGCCTGATATTAAGAAAAGTGACCTAGAAATTCTGCGCCTACGTGCCCCTAATTATTACATCAAGGGCACAATCTATAGCGACCAAATTACAGTAAAAGTCTTCCGCTATCCTGAAAATATTCAAGTTCTCGTTGAAACACGAAAATGGAAGCTCCCCGAACGAAGTTTTCCTTTCAAACCAGTGGAAAGTATAGCCGATGCGATTTGGAGTAAACTGCAGGATAGCTATGGGGCTGCCGAAGCTGATTCAAAACTCATTATCCAATCTAAAAATAATGGGGAATTGGTTCAACTGAATGGTAAGACACTGGGGAGTATGGAAGACCAGCAAACACTTCCAGTGAATAGAGCAAGATCTGTAAGAATAGCAGTAGGCAAAGACCATGAAATCATTAAATTGGACGATAATTTCATCAACCGAGTCAAAATAAAAAGAAAGGGAGAGAGCCATAAGATTGTTCGTTCAGCTTCTTCCTTACAGCTTTCTAGTGGAATTAGTAGATTTGAAGAAGACTTTGCCTATTCTACAGACTTAGCATTGAAATTTTTACTCAGAAAAGGCTTTTCATTAGGTGTACAGGCTCAATATTTTTGGCTTTACCATCGCTATGACTACAGTACGCTAGAAGGAATTCCCCCAAATCGTTTACGGCAAGAAAGCCAAGTATTAAACTTTGCCGTTCTAGGTAGTTACGATCGCTATCTATCGTCTGTAAAACTCATTTGGCATACAGACGCCTATGCCATCCTATTTCCAGAATTCGGAGGCGGTATTAGAAGTGGAATAGCCCATGAATCTTTTCCACAACTACAGCTAAGGCTTGGTTATCAATGGTTTCCAGCAACAGTGGAACAAGCGGTATTCAATCCTTTTGGTAATGCTTCCTTTGAAAAAAATAAGGTAGACTTTGGTGGATTATATATCGGCATAAGTCTGCAAGAATATTTATAATAACGGTTCTTTGACAAATTCCGTGAAATGGAAACAAAAAATTGATCAAAATGTAAGGACTTCGCTACTTTCATTTCGCTCACTTTTTTTGTTTCCACGGAATTTGTCAAAGAATGATAATAACTAACCTCCTATTCGTCTTATGAAAACTAATCTTTGGATTGTATTAGTCTCCTTATCACTCTTTACCTGTCATGAAGGGTTAGAAACTATAGAGAATGTGGGAGATGGGATTTTCTCAAACAGCCAAAATTTAGCTATTGATACGATAAAAGGTACTGCTAACTTCCCTCAGTTTGACCTTAATGACTTGAGTTTGGAAGAGCATCTTTACATTGCTGTATTTGAAGAGCCTATTATTGTAGAAAACCAAGAAATCAAAAATCAAGATGCTATTATTTGGCAATGGGATTCTTCGCTGGAGAAAGTTGGTCTAGTTGAATTTCATGATGGCGTTTTACTGGATTCGACCTATTTAATCTCCAATATTCTTTGTAAAGAGTTACCTAAACTTTATTGGGCAGCATGGACTTGGGATGAGCAGTTCATTAAAATTACTCATTCTACTAGACAGCATAGCTTTGAATTAGTACCAGATAATCTTCCCAAATTAGTGATTTCACAAGTGGACGTCATACAAGATGAGAATGCGGATAATTATTTACAAGCAGGAGAACGACTCAGCTTAAAAGCGATTATTAAAAACGAGAGTGCTAAAGCAGCAGAATCTATTAAGATTACTTTATTGAATGATAAAACAGCTGATTTACCCATCAGTACAAGTATCGAAAGTCTTTCGGGCAATGAAATTCAAGATGTGAAATTCACCTTTCGGTTACCTGAAAATGTGAGTTTACAAGAAGTACTAAGTTTTAACTTTCAAATATCTTATAATGATTGTCTTTCAAGTGAAGTATTCTCATATGAAGTTGCAATATCTGGTCGCGCTATATGTCTAAAAAATATCACCTTAGTGAAGATCCTAGCCGAACCAAGAGAAGGGTACGAATATTGGGATGCCGATGTACAACTTGGAAGATGGAATCCAGATGTATATTACATCTTATCAGAAGAAGGAAATGAAAGTGGTGTAATTCGCTCTGAAACACTAGACGAAATGCCCGTAGATAATCCACAAGGCAGATCATGGTCGTCCCTTGATCCTTGCAAGAGTTTGAAGCTAGATAGGTTGTATAGTATTGATGTGTATGATAAAGATGTGGAACTTCCTCCTTTGATATACAATCCATATGACTTTATAGGTAATATTAGTTTCACTCCAAATCAATTCTTGGATGAAGCTAGTTCTACTCACAATATTAGTTCTGAAGATATCGAACTCAGACTTGAACTAGAGTGGAGGTAACTTTCTTATTGGCTTACTGCTTTTGATACCAATTTTTTAAAAGATTCCCAGTACTTATCAAACAAAAGAGGCTGCTCTCTCAGACTTATTTCTTGAACTGGAGATTGACTCCTTGATAAGCCAAACAAATAGGGTGCAAAATGCATGGTTGCCTGCTCTGTTTCACCATCAACAATCAGATAGTAACCCTGTGGAAAGTGACGATAGGTAAAGAGACTAAATTTACCCGCTAGCTCTTGTTGCCTAGATTGTTCAATAACAGACTTTAGGTCTTCAAGAATGTATTCCATCTCTTGCAGGCTGCGTTTTTCGCGATCTAGTTCGATACTCCGATCTTCAAAGTAAGTGGAGGATTGTTCCCATAAAGGATCTAACATATAGCATTTGATATGGACACCACGAGCTAAGAGCGTGTAGATATGTTCTTTGAAATCTTTTTCTTTTATTCCCGTAAAGTAAGTAGCCAATTGTTTTAATCGTACTCCGAAGAATATAACTTCTTTTTTAGCATTCATAAAAAAGTTCACTTTTTCCGCCAGTGATAGTCTACCATCAGGATAAACCTTGACAGGAATAGTTTGGGTAATATCAGCTGAAATCTCTCCAGCTGGCGTAATGCGTCTAGGTTCAAAATCTGGCTCATTTGAGAAGACAAATGCTTTGCTATCTGTATCATAATGATATCCTAACTCGCTTGAAATAATAATCTCCAATCCATCTCTTATTTTTTTCAAATAGGGTAAACTCCCTTTATCATGCCTAATGACTCTATTGAAGAAAGGAAAGGATACTTTGCAGTTTATCCACTCCAGACGATCTACAATATCTTGCTGATTATAAGTAGTATTAGAATGTTCCTGAAGCAGTGCCGTAGCTTGCTTTATGATTTCAATTAATTGCTTTTTTTTATTCATACTTTACTAAAATTCATATTATGAAAACATACATCGCTTTCACTATCACTTTTTGTTTACTCGCTTTGGCTTGTCAGGATAAAGAGGACACACTAATTTCTAACAAGAATTCATTATTTCCAAATACTCTTCCTTTGAATATTGAAGTGGGAAATGATGAATTCAATTTACCTATATTTAACATAGAAAGTATTGAGCCTACAATATTTTCCATTGTAGTGTCCAAGAAGGTATTAATTGTCAATAATCAGCAGATTCAGAATCCTGATGATATTGTATGGCAGTGGAATAGCGGTATGGAAAACACCAAAGAGGTGCGTGTTACACAAGGTGCGCTAACAGACGCTACGGATACAACTCTTAGTAATATTTTATGCAATTTTTTAACTCACACTGAACTCTACTGGGCAGCTTGGGCTTGGGACTCCGAAGGTATTGAAGTAACACACTCTACTCAGATTCAACCGTTAGTTTTAGGTCAATCGCAGCAAACAAACTTTACCATCGATAAGATAAGTATAAACGATACCGATGGTGATGGTTATCTGAAAGCAGGCGAGCAAATCACTTACAAAATCACACTCGATTATCAAGAAAATTTTCCGTTGAATGGTTTAATAGCAACTTTAAATTCTGCTAACATTGTAGAGTTGCCGATTACCATTCAAGTGGATAGCACTATTATTGATAAAGTTGACCTGAGTTATACCTTCACTTTACCTACCGATGCGGTTTTCAAGGAAGAAATCCCTTTGCGATTGAACTTAGCATTTAATGATTGCTTTAGTCAACAACTGGATCTAAGTGTAGCAACTACGGGCAGAGACGTATGCCTAGTATCTATGACCTTAAAGAAAATATACACCAATCCGCCAAATGGGGAAGAGTATTGGGACCCTACTTTTCCTTGTGGATTAGGCACCTTCAACAATCCTGACCCTTGCTATACACTGACTTCAGAAAGTATTCCGAATATTTATTCCAATTGTCCGAGTGAAAATTCAGGTGAATTAGAAGATGTGGATCCTCGATGTCCCAACGCACAGTGGCCTGCGCTAAGTCCATGTTCCCCTCTTGCTCTTAATGAATTTCATACCGTGAGGGTACTTGATGAAAATGCACCTTGGTGTGAGGATAACGAATTCATCGGTCAAATTGGCTTCTATCCAAGAGATTTCTTGGATTCTACTCCAACCTTTCAAATCGTCACTTCGGAAACGATACAGATTGAATTGGAACTGGCATGGGAATAATTCTGCTAAAACGGAATATCCTCATCCGAATTCATCTTAGAAGGCATAATTTGAATATTCCCATAGTTGGCGTCACTATTCGCGTTATCGCCTTCTACGATGTCAAAATCACCTAAGGAGAAGTCGTCTAAATCATCAAATTTTGCGAACTGATCGACGAATTTGAGTTTGATGGTTTTGGTGGCTCCGTGACGGTTTTTAGCAAAAATGATTTCTGCTACGCCTTTAAGAGATTGTCCCTCTTCATCTTCCATAATCTGGTAATACTCAGGACGATAGATGAAGGCAACCATATCAGCATCTTGTTCAATAGAGTTATGAACTATTATATCATTAGCCAAAAAATTGGAGACACTTGGAACAGTAGCGTCATAAACTTCTTCTTCCCCTAGTGGAGTTATAGATATAATTTCATCCCATAGTACATCTGATTTCGACAATCGATCAAGCACATCGCTCTGTAAAACAGTATTGATCTTTTCTAAGCGATTCCTTGAAATTCCAGTTTTGTAAGTAGCTGACGATTTTGCAATCCCTAGTGCAGATGCAAATTTTGCTTGTGAAATACCTTGTTCTCTCATACTAGGCTTTACATGAATATCCCAAGCCTCTTGAGGAATAACATCATAATTTGGATTGCCTTCTATCTGTTTCAATGCCTCTCGCATTTCAGGAATAATATCTCCTCGCATACCGTGGCATCCAACTTGATCTAGGAAATTCAATTGATTAGCTGCTCCTTGTATCTGTAAATGGAAATTATCTCTGTACTTTCCTTGTCCTACTCTTCGGATAGTTGATTTTATATTTAAACGGAGCAATAAATGTTGTATTTGTTGCACCATCTGCTCACTAGAAGAGGCGTAGTAAATAGCAGCAGCTTTCTTTCTGTTTTTCAGTATTTTCCAACTAACGTTCCCATCAGTTGCCCATAAATGTCTTAAGAAAAGTGCAATATTTTCATTATTACACATGAAAACACCTTTTGGAATTTGTTTTCGATAAGAACGGACTCTTTCAATGCCTAAATTTTCGTACCAATTGGTAATAGGATGTCTTCGACCATGCGTCAAATTATACGGACATTTTAGGTAAGTATGCCACCAGTTTTCTTGTTTAACCACCCTCGTATCAATATCGAATAGTGATTTTGCTGTTTTGTTTACGATCTCAATATTTGCAGGGTCTGCGCTAGTATAATGATAAGGTTGTCTAGGTAAGATACAGCCATCACCAAGTAAATGAGCTAGTAATGTTAATTCATCTTTCGATAATTGACTTTTTGTCTTTTTAATCGGAATATTTCGCCCAACCGCAATTCTGTCGCCAACTACTAATTCATCTAATCGTTTCCAGCCTTCTAGTTTTCTAAACGGATGGTTCGCACTCGCTTTAATAGTTCTACCTGTTCGAGTTTTTAGTTCGTAAACCTTTTTGATACCAGAAGAAAAAGCCTTGCTCATCATTTGACGAGAAAGCTGTAAATTTTCATCCATTGCAATGATGGGAACTGGCGTCTGTTTAGTTCTTTCTGCCAAAGACTTGATCGTCATCGGTTCACCTGTATCTGCATGAATGAGTACTGCTTCACCTGTCAAGCATCCTGATTCTCTAAGATCCGAAAGCTGCGGTCGCTTCGTACCACCTCGCGTTTCCACTGCCCGACTCAACTGCGAAAGCGCAATCACAGGCACACTCAATTCCTTCGCCAAAGATTTTAAAGAGCGCGAAATCGCACTCACCTCTTGCTCTCGATTTCCTTTTTGATTATCTCCGCCACCACTCATCAGTTGCAAATAATCAATGATGACCAATTGGATGTCGTGCTGCATTTTTAGGCGACGACACTTGGCTCGGAGTTCAAAGATGTTGATGCCCGGTGTGTCATCTATGAAAATGGGCGCTTCACTCATTTTTTCGATACTGGTATGAAGCTGTTGCCATTCGTAATCTTCTAGTTGGGCGTTTCGGAGTTTATGACCAGATATTTCTGCTTCCAGAGAAAGAATACGAGAAACCAATTGCTCATTGGACATCTCTAAGGAGAAAATAGCGACACCTTTTCCAAAATCTGATGCGGCATTTCTAGCTAAGGAAAGAACGAATGAAGTGTTATGAGTAACGGTCATATCCTCCAGCAGAAATAGGCGATCTCCATCTATTTCAAAACCATAATAATCATCCACAACATCTTTCTCCACTTGGATACCAGTCACTTGCCAATCCACAGGACTTTTCCATGCGCGCGCTTGCTTTCGCTTGATCTTTACTGGAATTTTATCTACATCGCCATAGATACGAACGCGATAGACAGTAGTCTCATAGCCAATGCTTTTGATACTTGCTCGCTTGGAATCCAAAGAAGTTCTAAAACCTAAAGTGTCACAAAGAAATTTGATTTGCTGCGTTAGATTTTCATCTTTTTGAGTAATTTCATAGCCATTGGAATCCACTAAATAATGTCCATCGGAATCCAAAAGTCCAGCTAATAGTTTCAGCCGATTTGCCTCTGAATTAATCAAATAGTTTTGTGGAATATGTTTATTCCCTAACACCCCTAATTTTGTCAATTCTCCTTGAATAGAAAACCCTCGATGTCCTCGTCCACCTGTTATTTTATAAATCGGACACTTCGCAGGATTCTTATGGTACTTTTTCAGTTCCAGTTGCAGCGTATCTGCATAAGATTGTAAATACCCAACGATCTCTTCATACTGATTCGCAATTTCATTCTTAGTCGTACAACCATCGCCCAACCAAAGCCCTAAGAAGTAAGGCGGCAAGGAAGTTGCTTGAGCAGAAAAGTCAACCCCAACTTTATAGCCTTTATAGTTAGAACGAAATTTATTAGAAGATTCTGCATACTCTAATACATTGATATTCAATATATCTCCTTGTTTATGTGGACCTTCATTTCTGCTTCGTTTCAAGGAGAGGATATGGCTTTCATTCACTCGATAGTCAATGCCTTTATTCTGCCTAATCCAATACATTTGCTCTCGTCCTCGTCCAAGCGACAACACCTTTCGAGGAGTGGAATTAATGCCCATTAATAAATCACCGACTTTTACATTTTCCACCTTTTTTAAACTTCCATCATACATTAATACCTTAGTCCCTTTACCTAAACATTTCCCCATACCAGGTCTCGCCGCCAAAATAATCAAATCCGACTGCTGTAAACCAGACGTCAGACGGTCTATTTCTGTAAAGCCTGAAGGTACTCCCGTCAGTCCATCTTCCTTATCCTTTAGGGCTTCCAAACTTTTCAACACCTTACTCGTGATGGAAGACATACTTTCATAGCTGCGGCTGAGGTTATTTTGCGTGATGTCAAACAGTCCTTTTTCTGCACCGTCTAAAAGGTCGAAAACATCGGTGGTATCCTCGTAAGCATTTTTGATGGTTTGTGTAGAAACGCGAATCAATTCTCGCTGAATGTGCTTCTGGGCAACGATACGTGCATGGTATTCAATATTTGCGGCAGACGCTACGCGACTCGTCAGTTCCGCGAGATAATATGCGCCTCCTACTTCATCTAGTTCACCTGCTTTACGCAGTCCTTCAGTCACCGTCAGCATATCAATGGGCTGTGTTTTTTCAAACAAGTCCATCATCACTTTGTAGATTTTTTGGTGCGCAGGTGTATAGAAACTGTTAGGTTGCAAAATGTCCAAAACCACGGGCAAGGCATCCTTATCCAACATAATCGCACCAAGAATCGCTTCTTCCAATTTGGGTGCTTGCGGCGGCAGTTTACCATACACAAAATGTCCCAAGTCTTCATTGCGACGACTCACGCTGCGTAAATTCTTATTTATCTTCTTTTCTGGTTGCTGATCGGACATATATAGTATTGATGATTTGGTGAACTGTTAATCTGATGATTTGATTTTTAGTGAATCACAAGATTAACAATTACCAAAAGCAAAGTGGTGCGTTATTATCTTGAACTGGCTTTCAAAATTACTACAAAAAATGAGAATTGACTGCTAAATCAATAGGAGTAATTTAACAAGGAAACCTTAGTATTTGTGAATAAGAAAAAGTTTTCCACATTCAGATGTCAGAAAACAGTATAATTCAGGCAGATAGCAATTAAAAATATTCCCAATCTGTTATTTACTTTGTGCAAAAATAAATGGGAAGCGAAGTATTTTCTTTCCCTCTCATCCACATCAATGATGAATAAACTACTAATTTTTACAGCACCTTCTGGAGCAGGAAAGACGACCATTGTTAGAAATCTACTCCAAAAATACGAGCAATTGGCATTTTCGATTTCCGCAACCACGCGCCAACAACGCGAGGGCGAAACAGACGGCAAAGACTACTATTTCATCAATCCAAAAGACTTCAAAAGCAAAATAGAAGCAGGTGAATTTTTAGAGTGGGAAGAAGTATACGAAGGACAATTTTACGGAACTTTACGTTCAGAAGTGGAGCGACTATGGAACTTAGGAAAATGTGTGGTGTTTGATATAGATGTGAAGGGTGCGCAAAATGTTAAAGCGACTTTTCCTGACGAAACCCTTGCTATTTTTGTGAAGCCGCCTTCTTTTCAGGCACTCGTTCATCGACTGGAAGCAAGGCGAACCGAAGATGATCAAAGTTTCAGCAAGCGCATCCAAAAAGCGAAAGAGGAATTGTTGTACGAAGATAGTTTTGACGTCGCACTCGTGAATGATATATTAGAAGATACCTTCCGAGCATCAGAGGAGATGGTTGGAAAGTTTTTGGCGCGAAAGAGGTAATGGTTTTCGGACTTAGTCCAAGTGATATTGCATCTAAGTCCAGAGACTTAGCCAATCTAGCTTCCAACTTTTTTAAATAATCTAGTAGCCTAAAAATAATATGCAAACGCTAATCACCAACGACATAAAAATCAGTGTAGAAAATTTCTACCGACCTGAACATTCTGCGCCCAGTCTGTTCAAATTCGTCTTTTCCTATGAGATCAATATCCACAATATGGGCGACCGAACGGTGCAATTGCTGCGCCGCCATTGGTACATTATGGATGCGCTCGGATTGTTGCGCGAAGTGGAAGGTCCAGGCATCATTGGGAAGCAACCCATCTTAAAACCTGGCAATATTCATCAGTACGAATCTGGGTGCGAACTGACGACTAATATTGGAAAAATGTACGGATACTACTTAATGGAAGATTTGAATACAGGCGAGCATCTCAAGATCTTAATCCCTGAATTTCAGATGATTGCGGCGTTTAAGAATAATTGATTTTGTTTGTACAATAGACCGTGCTTTTGCTAAAAAGCAGCAGAATCATGCATTCAGATCACTGTTCTCTTCAAGTCAACTGGGTATCGAACCCAGTTGACTTGATCAAGGTTTAGTAAGGATAAAGAATTGGCGAAGCCAATTTTTTATCCTTATTAAACCTCGATGGATCTGGATGGACTCGGCGTCCATTCAAATCCAAAATAAGTTCTTTTTGGAAATTACTCATCAGTGCAATTTGTTGCACCATCTCACAGCTTTCACGTTCCTACTATGCAAAAAATCCTTTCTGCTCAACAGACTCGCGAATTAGATCAGTTTACGATAGAAAGTGAACCTATTGCTTCCATTGATTTGATGGAGCGTGCTTCTCGTGCTTTTGTGCTTGAATTTTGTTCACTTTTCCCTTCCAATGAACAGAAAATGGTAGTGCTTTGTGGGGTTGGTAACAATGGTGGAGATGGATTTGCGATTGCTCGAATGTTGAAGAACTGGAGTTATGAAGTCCGAGTGATTCATGCTTTGGTGGGTAAAAAATTGAGTGAAGATTGTAAGATCAATAAAGAACGATTGCCTCAAGAAATTGAGCTGATTGAGTTAAGAAAAGATGGGGCTTTTCCCAAAATAGAAGAAGACGAAGTCCTGATTGATGCCTTCTTTGGTTCAGGTTTGAATCGTCCTGTTGAAGGTTTTTGGGGAGAATTTGTTCAGCATATTAATGCCCAAAAAAGTGTCAAAGTAGCCATCGATATTCCCTCAGGGTTGTTTGCCGATCAGCCTTCTGAAGGTAAAATTATTGAGGTAGGTTACACCATCACTTTTCAGTTTCCAAAACTGGCTTTCTTCTTTGCTGAAAATGAAAAATATGTAGGCGAATGGACAGTAGTTGACATTGAACTTTCTAAAAAAGGCATTGAAAAAACGGAAGTTGCGTATTTTCAAATTGATAATCTTTCTATCGCGAAATTCCTCAAAAAACGTGGGAAACACGATCACAAAGGCACTTTTGGTCACGCGCTTTTGATTGCAGGAAGTTACGGAAAGATAGGTGCAGCGATACTTTCCGCTAGAGCCATATTGAGAACAGGTGCAGGTTTGGCAAGCGTTTATGTTCCCAAATGTGGTTATCAAATTCTACAAATTAGCCTGCCAGAAGCGATGGTGCTAACCGATCAAAACGAATATTTGATTTCCAAAATTCCTGACCTAACAGCTTACCGAGCAGTTGGCGTTGGTCCAGGTTTAGGTACTGATCCTCTGACTGTTCAAGCCCTAGAAAATTTACTCCAAACTGCTCAAATCCCACTGGTCTTGGATGCAGATGCCTTGAACATCATTTCTAAAAATCCTGACTTTTTTAGCCTAATTCCTCCGAACAGCATGCTCACTCCGCATCCCAAAGAATTTGAGCGATTATTTGGAGAAACAAACAATTCCTTCAAACGCATAAAGCTGCAAGTTGAAAAATCCAGAGTACTTGGTATTTTCATCATTTTGAAAGATGGCTACACCACTATTTCCACACCCAACGGACAAACATATTTCAGCTCCGCAGGCAATCCAGGCATGGGAACGGGCGGTTCTGGTGATGTGCTGACCGGAATCCTCACTGGACTTTTGGCACAGCAATATTCCCCATTGGAAAGCTGCTTGATTGGTGTGCATTTACATGGTTTGGCTGGAGATTTGGCGGCGGAAAAATTGGGGCAAGCGAGCTTAATGGCAGGAGATTTGGTGGAGTTTATTGGGGAGGGGTATTTGGAGTTGGAAAGATGAAATTCAAATTGCTAATTTCGGTGCGGTTGGAATCTCTATTCTTCTAGTGATAGAACTTTTGGAAATATTGAGCTTTGAAGAAGGGATTATCGGAACTGGAATTGATTTTTGGATAAGTACTGAGAATATGAATGACCACCTTATTCCTTTCTCAATTCGAGAGGCTAGGCTTGAAATATCTGGAATTTTGGAAGAAAATGTAAAGAATACAGTTAATATGCGTTTTGGGAAAAAGAAAAAGCAAATAACAGTAAGTGACCATCTTCAACTTCCTGGATGGATAGTTGTTGTTGAATTCAGTACTCCAAAATCAAAAATTGTCAAGAAATGAATATCATTAAAGCGACACATCAACTAGCAATGGATACAAACGCCTTAGCCGAACTATCCAAAGCAAAAGGTTTACAAGAAGATGCAAACATTTTCTATAAGCAAGCCTATGAATTAGAGAAGAAAGCTGCTTTGATGACCAGTGCGGCGGATAAAGACCCTGTTCCTCATTTTATTTTGTTAAGAAGTGCCGTGGCTCTAGCTTACAAATCAAAACTTTATAAAGACAGTCAACGCTTAATAGAAATTTGCTTGTCCGAGAATCCTCCTGCTTTTATTCGTCACGATCTTGCAGAAATTAATGAATTACTAAAACACGATCATGTAGATGCTCCTTCCAATGAAGAATTAGAACTAGAGGGTCTTTTAACAAAAGTTAATGCTGAGGAAAGCGAAATTACGATAAAAGACCAAGTAGAGTCGCAGAAATACTCTATTATTGTTCCACAGCATCAATTAGTAGATATCATTAAGCAGTATTGGTTTCAAAAGGTGCTAGTAAAAGTTAGACAAACTACTTATGGAATTATGATCTTGGAGAAAATACAAGCTGCTACTTAGTTCCCCAACCACCCCCACCAGGCGTCTCAATCACAACTAGATCACCAACCTCACAACTTCTACTATCAATACCATCCAATTCTTCCTGTTCTCCATTGGCGTGTATCAAATATTGCCTTCCTAACTTCCCATTTTCACCACCTTTTTTTCCATAGGGCGCAACTTTTCTATGCTGCGTAATGAGTGTGAGTTCAACTTTCTCTAAGAATTCTACAGCTCGAATAATACCGTTTCCACCTTTCCATTTTCCATCGCCACCTGAATGTTCTCGAATCTTAAACTGCTGTAAACGAACAGGATAGCGATACTCTAATTCTTCGGGATCGGTGATTTTGGTATTAGTCATGTGCTGATGGATAGCGGAGCGACCATGAAAACCTTCGCCTGCGCCCGTGCCCCCACAAATCGTTTCGTAATAGCCAAATTGGTCGTTGCCAAAGAGGAAATTGTTCATCGTGCCTTGGCTGCACGCTGCTAAATCAAAAGCCTTAAGTAAGGTGTCTACCAAGCGTTGACTGACTTCAGTATTACCACCGACGACGGCAGGACAGCGACTTGGTTCATCCTCAAATTTGGGATGTAGAAAACTTTCGGGCAGCGTCACTTTCGCTTGCCGCATTAGACCTTCATTGAGTGGCAGTTCTTCCTTGCAGAGCAAATGCAAGACATAAATAATTGCGCTATAAACAATCGAAATATTGGCGTTCAAATTATTGGGATGCGGAGCAGAAGTTCCTGTAAAGTCGAAGTAGATTTTTTTGTTTTGAAAAGTGATTTTTACGTGAATTTCGTGTCCATCGTCTAGGCTTTCTATGGCTTGTAGATTTCTTCCTGAAAAAGGAACAGTAGCTTGCTGTAAAGCATGATTGGCAGTGTTTTGAAGCAATTGCATATAGCGATGTACTTTTCGTAAAGAATGTTGCTTTACCAATTTTTGTAGCTTTTCTTCTCCTGTTTTCAGCGAGGCTAGAGCAGCGTTGATGTCTGCTAGATTTTCTTGAAGGGAACGACTTGGGAAGCGTGCATTTTTCAATAAATCTTCTATGATTTTCCAATTCAGTTCCCCAGCTTTTGCTAGGTAAGTTGGCAAAATCACAACGCCTTCTTCTTCCAAATTCGTTGCGTCGGGAGGCATGGAACCAGGGGTTTTTCCACCAATTTCTGCATGATGCGCTCGATTGATTACGTAGCCAATAAGTTGATTATCAGTTGCAAATACGCCTTTTAGTAAAGTGACATCAGGCAAATGTGAACCGCCATATTTTGGGTGATTCGTGATAATGACATCGCCTTCTTTTAGTGGGAATTTGGCTAGAATCAAGCGTGCACAAATGCCCAAACTTCCCAAATGCACTGGGATATGTGGTGCATTCACGAGAAGTTCTGCTTTGGCGTTCAAAATGGCGCAAGAAAAGTCCAATCGTTCCTTGATATTGACCGAAAAAGCAGTTCGCTGCAACTGTGCGCCCATTTCTTCTGCGATGGAAAGGAAGCGATTGGTGAAGAGTTCTAATTCAATGGCTTCTTGTTGATTTTCGCTTCTCTGCTGGGCTACTTTTTGGCGTTTTAAAATAGCGTTTCCTTCTGTTTGGATGTGCAAAACCCAATCTTTTTCGATGTAAGTTGTAGAAGTTGAGTTAAGCAGAATAGCTTCGCCTGCTATCCATGTTCCGAGAGGTAATTTTTCCCAATGATAGACTGGAATTTGACGCTGTCCGAATGGTGTATTCAGAAAATGATGTGGCTCAATTTCTTGCCTTTTTATAACTAAATTTTGCTGTTTTTCCGCTTCACTTTTATTAGTGACGATGACTTTAATGCTCTCCAATTCAATAATGCCTGTGCTTGGATAATGACCAAATAAATGCTCATACTGACTTTTGAAGGCATCAGCTATATTCTCCTGATTTTCAATCTCTAAGGTACTATCTTGACCTAGGAATCGAAGATAGAATAAGATCTTTTTGAGCTGAATTTCTTCCTTTGCAAAACCTTCTTGTTGTAGTTGCTGCTGTCCTTTTTTGAAAAGTTGTTCTACTTGTTCGGAAATGCTATTTTTTATTGCTCCCAAAGGTTGTAACACTTGCTTTTCTAGCATTCTTTCCACTTGCGCCATACCCATTCCATAAGCACTCAACAAACCACCATCAAAGGGCAAAACAATCTGCTCAATTTGTAGTAAATCCGCAATTTTACAAGCATGTAAACCACCTGCGCCACCAAAAACTAGAAGGCTATATTCTTTCGTATCAAAACCTTTAGCAACCGAAATTTTCCGAATCGCTTCCGCCATTTTTTCGTTCGCAATTTGCTCAAAACCACGCAAGATTTCGAGTTCGCTCATAGTTCGTCCTTTTGCTTCCAAAATGGCTGCTTGTAGTACTTTCAATTTCATCTTTGCTGCTTCCAACTGAATTGGAATGCCCATCGCCGACGCATCCAATTTTCCGAGTAATAAATTAACATCCGTAATTGCTAACTCACCATCTGCACCATAGCAAGCTGGTCCAGGAAATGCGCCCGCACTCTCTGGCCCAACTGTTAATTTCTCACCATCGAATTGACAAAGCGAACCACCACCTGCCGCAACTGTTTCTATGGCAAAACAGGGCGACAACATTTGCGCATCTCCAACTTCTGTGAGATATTTGTAATCATAATTGCCATCAAAACGAGCCGTATCCGTACTCGTTCCACCCATATCTAAAGTCAGTATTTTAGGAGCATTCAGCTTTTTCGCAATGGCGGCTGCACCTACTACTCCGCCCGCAGGTCCACTCAATAAGCTATCTTTTGGATGAAAAAAAGGAGCATTCACCAAGCTGCCTGCACTGGTCATCACTTTCAAATTACTCTCTTCGCTCAATTTAGATTGAATGCGCTGCAGGTAGTTGTCTAAAATTGGATGTAAGTAAGCATTAACCAAGGCAGTCGTGGCACGAGGCAAAATTTTGATGCTAGAAGAAAGCTGACTAGATAAGGAAAGATATTGAAAGCCAGCTTGTTGTAGAGCAATTTGGAGCTGTTTTTCGTGAATTGGATTCTTATAACTATGTAAACAAGCAACTGCTACGGTAGAATTTTTAAGCTGTGGCAAGAGTTGTTCAATTTCATTTTTAGTTAATTCAATCAAGACATTTCCTTGCGCATCCAAACGCTCTTCAACTTCCAAGACTTGATCGTACAACAGATTGGGTTGTGGAATATTCAACTGAAAAAGATGTGGGCGTTGCTGCGTACCTATTTCTATTAAATCTTTGAATCCTTTGGTAATGAGTAAGGTTACTTTTGCACCTTTTCGTTCTAGCAAGGCATTCGTTCCTTTAGTTGTGCCTAATCGCATTTGCAAAGAAGGTAAGGATTCATTCAAGGGCGTGAGTGTAGCGATTCGAGCTGCTAAAATGGGAGCTTCTTCATCAGCACTAATTTCAAAATTGCCTAAGCTAGGCAATTCTTTTTCTAGCGTGATGGTTTGCACTTCAAAATCAATGGCAAGTACTTTGGTCTCAAATTGCTCTTTCCCAAACAACTTCAATTTATAACCTTGAAAAATATCTTCTTCTATTCCCCATTTTTGAGTAAAGTGATAGGTTTTAGGAGTGATTTTTTCTACTATTTGACCGCGCAAAGCTGCACTGCTTAAAACTTTGACACGCTTCTTTTCGCCCCTTGGAGAAATACAAATACAATCCGTGAAAGTGCCACCTGTATCTATCCAAATTTGCCAGAGTTGTGTTGGATTCATTTTGTTGAAAACGTATTTTTTGATGACAAAAGATCACCAATTTAAACATTGAAAATTAATGTCTAAACGTACAAAATAAATCTGTTTTCTGTATGAAAGTTATCCAGTGACGGGAAGCCACTGGATAACGATATTGGATTTAATCCCAATATTCCGCAATCACCTTTTCCAATTCTGGATAATTTTTATCGGTCTCCTTCAAATCTTCACGCATTTGCTTCAATTTTACTTTCAGGTCGCTAATAATGTCTTGATAGTCAGCTTCCTCATAGCGATTGACCAACTCTTTTGGATCTTTTGTTAAATCATAAAACTCCCAAGCCTTCGGCGTTGGTCCAATTGGATAAGATTCTTCTTTCCACCACATCGAACCTTTTCCATTGTAAGAAGGGTCGTATTGATCTGCGTAATAATAAATGAGTTTATATTCCTTCGTTCGGATACCAAAATGCGCAGGTACATCGTGGTGAACTAGGTGCATCCAATAGCGATAGTAAGTAGCGTCTCGCCAATTTTCAGGTGTCTCTCCATGAAGGACTTTTGCAAAGCTCTTGCCTTGCATATAATCAGGAACACTGCCGCCTGCTAGTTCAATCATCGTTGGGGCAAAATCTGTGTTATTGATCAGTAAGTCCGATTTTTCTTTACCTTTTAGCAATTTTGGATAGTGCATAATAAACGGCATTCGCATAGATTCTTCGTACATCCAACGCTTATCAATCAAATCATGTGCACCTAGCATCATACCTTGATCACCCGTGTAAATAATAACCGTATTTTCCCATAAGTCATTGGCTTTCAGATAATCGAACAGTCGCTTTAGATTGTCGTCAATGCCTTTCACGCAGCGTAAATAATCTTTTAAATAGCGCTGATATGCCAAACTAGTCGCGGAATCTGTGGGTTCAGCTTCTATTTTGTATTGAGCAGCATAACTCCGATAAGTATGTCGATCAGAAACTGAGGTGCCGATGCGATGTATCAATTCTCCATTTTTACCAAAGAGGGCTTCTGAACCAAAATCGGGTTGGCTGTACATTGAGCTGGGCTCGGGAATTTTTGTGCTTGCCAAGTAATCCTTATAACGCGGTGCATACTCAAATTCATCGTGGGGAGCTTTATAGTGGTGCATTAAAAAGAAAGGTTGATCAGTATTCCTTTTATTTTCCAACCAGTCCAGCGTAATGTCTGTAATAACATCTGAAGAATGCCCCTGGTATTGCGTGATGTTTACTTCGCGTTCTACTTCTTTTCCAAATTTGATCACTTCTTTCCGATCACCTTCTTCTCTAGTGTAGAAAATAGGGTCAAAATATTTTCCCTGAATGGGTAAGACGTTATAGTAATCAAATGCTTCGGGTGCTTCCTTCAAATGCCACTTTCCGACCATTGCAGTTTGATAACCCAACTTCTTCATCTCTTGTGGTAAATATTGTCTTTCCACTGGTAAACGACCGTCCAAATCCAGCACCCCATTCGTTTGAGGATATTGTCCAGTCATTATACTGGCGCGGCTAGGCGTACAAATCGAATTATTGCAGAATACATTGGTAAACAACATTCCGTTCGCTGCCAATTCATCCAAAACGGGCGTTGGATCAATACTTGAAAGTACTTGCTCATAAGCCCCAACAGCATGATAGGCGTGATCGTCGGACATAATGTAGATGATATTGGGAGGAGTGTTTTGGGTTGTTTCTTGCTCTGTATTTTCTTTGCAGGCGGAAAAGAAGATCAAAAAAACGAATAACATGATTTTAGAGAAGTTTGTCATTCTTTGTTGGTTGGTAAAGCTCATTTTTGTTTGTTTAATCCGTTTTGAATATTCAGTCATCAAAGATAACAAAGCAATGTATTCCGAGAAGACACGAATGAGTTATTACTTACCTGAAATGAGTTATTATAAATCACCACGAATGCGTTTCTAAATGTCCTTACATATTGTGAAATATACGTTCCTCTCAAGATCTACACAACTCTAACAATCCAACAAGCGTTTATCAAAAAACGATGGCTCTTATTAACAATTAGGAGGAGATGCTTTACAAGCCCAAATGAAAATTTTTATCCCGATAGCTATCGTGGATAAAAATTTTCATTTGGTGGGATTTTTCTGGAGAGAAAGAGATATTTTTTAAATTTTTCTGAAAAATTT
>JBCDFY010000112.1:0-23001 GCA_039176995.1 Bacteroidota bacterium | reverse complement strand
CCAATTCTACTCTTTACATTTATCAGAGTAGGACTACAAAACAAAATATCAAAATGGTTTTACCGAATCCTTTGGGGAGTTTGTTTTTTAGTCTATCCAATTGCACTTGTAACCATCGGGAAAGCTAATGGATTGGGAAAGTGGTTCTTATCTCCTCGAAAAGATCAAATTGAAGAAATCGGAATTGCTGGGGTAAATGAAATTGGATACAATATATTATTAACTCTGGCTGGTGTGATTCTCGCTACGGAAATTGCCTTGATGTTTAATAAGCAATTGTTGCAAAAGCTAGGAAACAGCAATTTACTACAACGATACGGCTTAAACCGCTTGCTTTTGATGACCTGTGCTGCGATTGCGATTTTGTTAGGAATGGCAGGAACAATAGAAATATATGAGCGAGGTCAGTTTGTAAATTCTATGCTAGGATGTATTCCTTATATATTGAGTTTCAGCATACAGTTTTTTTTGATCATTTTGGTCTATTATTTCTATTTTTGGATCAATCAAAAACTACTCATTCCCAGAGTTTTAAAAGAAAAAGGCGTGCTGTATTATGGCTTCGCAATGGTTGGCGTCATTCTGTTGTTCTATCCTTTATTCATTGCTTTAGTTCGATTATTGCCCATCGTGGAAACGCTCGAAATTGGCGCATTCAATGGTGATCAAACCTTTGGGACGGATGGTGGTGGCATCCCATTTGTGATTATGCTAGTGACGGTTCCAATAGTCGTTTCTTCGCAGTGGTTTCGGCAAAACAGCCAAATTGCTAATTTGGAAAAAGAAAAAGTAGATGCAGAATTGAGCTTTTTGCGGCAGCAAATCAATCCGCATTTCTATTTTAATACCTTAAATAATCTATACGCGCTCAGTTTGACCAAAGATCAACGAACGCCCGAAGTCATTTTGCAGCTTTCGGAACTGATGCGCTACGTGATTTATAAAGGCAAAGAGAAGACCGTCTTGCTGAAAGAAGAACTCAAATACATTGAAGACTATATTCAATTGCAGCAAATTCGCTTGCATAAACAGTTAGACTATCGCTTTGAAAAAGAGATACAAAATGAAAATTTATTGATCTCTCCACTGCTGTTCATCAATTTGATTGAAAATGCTTTCAAACACGGTATCGAACCTGCGACTAAAGATTGCTTTTTGCATCTTTCGCTCAAAAGTGATGATCGACAACTGGTATTTACTTGCGAAAATTCCTTCGAGGAACAGCCTACTCATCAAGATGGTACAGGATTGAAAAACCTACATCGCCGCTTGGAGTTACTTTTTCCAAAGCAGCACGAACTAACTACTAGAATGACTGAAAATACATTCAACGCAATTCTGGAAATCAATAATTTCCCTAAAACCCTAAAACCCTAAAACCCTCATTTTTAAATTAGGAGTGTTCAGAAAAATTTGAGATGCCTTATGATAATGGAACGGGCAGGTACATAGGCACTCCGATAGCTATCAGAGAATGCGTAGTTTTTCGCAGAAAAACTACATTCTATGTTCTCTATGTGCCTATGTGTTTCATCAAAAAAGGCGTTAAGTTATTTTTCTGAACAGCCCTATCTTTAAATCCTTAACTCATGCGCGCACTCATCATAGACGACGAACCTCTAGCTCACTTGGTTATCCTAGAATATGCCAAAGACTTACCAGATTTAGAAATCGTAGGACAATGCAATTTAGCGACTGAAGCCTTAGAATTTCTAAAAAAAGAGGAAGTAGACTTATTATTTTTGGACATTAATATGCCAAAAATTAAAGGCTTGGAATTCTTGCGCATTTTAAAGAAGAAACCTTTAGTCATCATCACTTCTGCTTACGAAGAATATGCTTTGGAGAGTTTTGAATTGGAGGTTTGTGACTATCTGTTGAAGCCTTTTCGCATGGATCGTTTTTTGAAAGCCATTCATCGAGCAAAAGAGTTATATGAACTTAGAAATGCGGATACTACGGTTTCATCTAAAGAAGAGACTTCTCTTTTTATTAAATCTGATAAGCGAATGGTTCAGCTTGAAATGAGCGACATTTTCTATTTAGAGAGCTATGGCAATTATGTCAAAGTATGGCTTGAAAATGAGTTTCATCTCACGCCAAGTACACTTTCCGCCTTCGAGCAGCAATTGCCTGATCAAAATTTCTACAAAATTCACAAATCTTACGTCATCAATTTGCGGCATATTGATTATTTGGAAGGTAATACGGTTGTGCTAAAAAATGGTCAAGTGTTGCCAATTGGAAAAAATCATCGACAGGCGTTTAAGGCGTTTATTGGGTCTTAATAACTAATTGTTTTTTTACGTAGTACCTTTTGTGGTTCAAAAATTGCGTGGATGGTTACAGATTAAATTTCAATTCAAAAATGGACACAAATTGAAAATGTAGGATTTCGTTTCCAAAATTCGCAGAAAGTCTTTTTTCATCCCGATAGCTATCGGGAAAAGACTTTCTGCTTAGGGGAATTTTGAGGGAGAAAAGCATGAAAAATTGTAGATTTTTCATGCTTTTCTCCCTCAATCTCCCCTCGAAGCAGCCAAAAGATCTCCTGATAGCTATCGGGATTAAAGATTTTTTGGCTGCGACTACACAAATTTTAAAAACGTGTCCACCTTTGAAAATTTCAAACATTTTCTTAGAAAATAATACTTTTGGCGGCTAATTAATCAGTCATGTCCAAAGAATTATTTAATAAACTACAAGCAGTTGAGCGATTGGCGAGAGCAAGACGATGGAAGAGAATGCTTCATCGTCCTATGCGTTATTGGAGTAGTTTGTTATGGCGCGATTTGATTTATAGCAAAACGAAGAAAGGGAAGTTACGAACGGCTTCTACCTTCTTTGACGTCTCGATGCAATTGTTGCTACCTGCAAGTATGGATATTTATTTGTTAGGCGCAAAAACGCACGATTCAGAGATTCGATTGACGCGTTGGTTGTTACGTAATTTGAAAGTAGGTGATACTTTCGTAGATGTAGGTGCGCATTTTGGATTTTTTAGTTTGTTGGCTTCCAAATTAGTAGGACAAAATGGAAAAGTAGTTGCTTTTGAGGCGGCACCAAATACGTTTAAGTTGCTAGAAAAAAATACTGCTACATATTCTAATCTAACCATTGTTCACCGTGCGGTGAGCGATCAAAAAGGTACAATGACTTTCCACGAATTTCCTATCCTTTATTCAGAATACAACACTTTGCATCCTGAACAATTTCAGGCAGAGCGATGGTTTCAGGAAGATTTGGCGCGACGAGTGGAAGTGACAAGTGTGCGTTTAGATGATTATTTATCGGAGCATCAGGTCATTCCGGATTGTATCAAAATAGATGTAGAAGGTGCGGAGGAACAAGTATTGAAAGGGTTAGAACAGCATTTACAAAAACATCAAATGACCATCATTACGGAGTGTACCTTATTAAATATAGAACGTCATCTTTCCATGCAATCCAACTTAGAAAAGCTACAATATTTTCCTTTTGTCATTTCAGCAGATGGTAATTTGGAAAAAGTCACTCGAATCGAACACTATTTGCGCGACAAAAATTTAGAATCCGATAATTTTGTCTTCCGAAAAGTGTAACTAAGCGCATTCTGGAGCGTTAAATATATGAAGAAAAGCAACCATATCTTCTTCTCTATTTTTTTCAACAAGCACAATGAACGACAAGCAAATAGACCGTTACCTTAGCCAACTCGAAAAGGCACATCGAAATGATTTAAAGATGATTCAGCAATTTCGCATGGATTATTTTGAAACGGACTATTTAGAAGAATTGTATGAAGAATGGCAAATGCAACGCCAAACCTTGAAAAACAACCATTACAAACTGTTCTTCTTTGCTTTGACCGCTCCAATTTGGATTTTTGTCGCCAACTACTTAGGCGATTCCGTCTTTGCACTTCCTGTATTTTTACTTTTTCCTATCACTATTTTCACAGCATTAGGTTTCCTTTTTGCACTTTACGCCAAGTATGGAAGTCCCAATCAACATCACCATCTAGGTAACATTCTGGAAGTTGAGTTGATTCGTAGGAGAGACCCGATGTATATTTGAGTTTGATTTGTGCAGAATCCTTATTGAATTTATCGTTCCTGAGAAAAAAACGAAGGAGAAAATTTTCCTAATTCTCTCCTCCATCTGATCTAGTTCTTGCATCTAGTCTAACGCCATAATTTTCTCCAACAACGCTTCGGTCTCAGAAGCATCTTGATCATTTTCCTTAGCTAGTTGAATTGCTAATTCTGCATGTTTCATGGCAGCTTTTTTCTCTTTCAATTTATAGCAGATGGCGGCTAAAGTATCATTATTCATAAAGTTGCTGTCCGCTTTAATTGATTTTTGTGCGTAAACTTTTGCCTTTTCTAGCATTTTTTTGTCATCCGTAAATTCATAGAAAGACCAAGCGATGGAGTTCAAGAAGTTTGAATCTTCTACATCATACTTTTCCATCAATGCAATGGATTTTTCCAGAAATTCTTGCTTTAGGGCATCATCATTTCTTGCTTTGTAGATCAGGTTTTCCACCTTTCGCATTTCTAGGATTTGTTCTCCTTGTCCAGGCAGTGCTTCTTCCAAAGCCGCCACCATTTCTTCATCGCTTGGCGGATTTTGTCTTGGGAAAGAATAAATAATAGTTCTTGTCAAAATGCCATCAATAGTGCCTTTATCGCTATGCTCATACAAGGCTTTCCGATTTTCTTTGATGTATTCAAAGTACTTCGTCTCCTTAAATTGGTTGGGTCGCATGCTGTAAGACATATTCACCAACATCTCCACATTTGCTTCATTCAGCCAATTATCTTGCGTGTCTAAATATTCTCCCATCACTTTTCCTGCTTCAGATAATCCTGCTTTGGAAGCGCTATCAGCATATTCTGCCAAAAACTCAGGCGAACGATCTCCCTCTTTATATTGCTTTATCATCTTGCCAATTTGCTGCTCTGGGTCAAGTGCAGCTTCGCCAAGCGACACAAACTGTGCAGTTGGCTTAGAGCCAATGCCTCGATGCACTACTTCTCCTTTTCCATCAATAAATAGGAAACTTGGAAAGCCTCTTACCCCATAAGCTTTCTGAAAAAGGATACCTTCCCCTTTTTCTTGATCTATCTTTACGTTGATAAAGTTTTCATTGTAAAATTCGCCAACTTTTTCATCAGTGAACACATTGGCATCCATCCATTTGCAAGGACCGCACCAAGTTGTGTAGGCATCTACAAAAATAAGTTTATCTTCTTCTTTTGCTTTTTTTAAGGTGTTTTCCCAATCGGCATTATCGAAGTTGATTTTTAGGTCTGCACTTTCTTCTTGTGCTTGTAAATGGAAAGCAAAGATGGCAGTGAATAACAATAGAGTGATTTTTTTCATAATGTTAGTTTTGGTGAGAAAAAGGTGAAGTTACGAAAAGGAATAGTTAGATAGAAACTGAACTATTCTGCACTACCGATTAAACAAATTAAAAATCGGTACATCTATCGTCGCGGTGAAGCCGTATCGCCAAGCACTACTTTGCAAATCCACACCATTGACCGTGATGGTTCGGGCTTGTGGACCAAACTGCGCGCCACCTGAAATAGAGAAAGGCGATTTTGGAAGATTGATGATGAGGTAGCCGCCTGGAGCGATTAAGTTACCAAAAGTTAGTTCGGGTAGATTACCGCTGGCACCGATGTTTTGTTGATCAATTCGATAAGTGGTCACTGCGCCGATGTCTAAAACTGGAATGAACAAACTGAACGACCAATTGTCGTTTTTGCCTAATCCACCGACGCTGGTCGTGATACCAACTGGAACAGCTAGTCCCGCACTGCCGCTCTGTTTGTTTTGTTCGACTTGTTGTGCAGTTAAGGTTTCGCGATAGTAGCCGCCACCAAAATAGCCATTGACGGCTACGTTGAAATTCGAGCTTCTTTTCACGGTGGAACTGCCTGGAGGTACAGCGGCGGAAGCAATGGCTGCTTTCACCGCATCGGCATCTTGCGCTGCAACTACTTTTGCCATGAAGCTGCCATAGACCAAGAGGGCTTTTTGGAAGCGATTGCTCTGCTTTTTATATACTTTCACCGCTTGTTTCTGAGATTTACTGGCTTTTTTGTTGCTCGCCAAAGTAGGTAAGGCTTGTATCAAGCGTTGTTCTTCCTGTGCTTCTTCGATGTCCACATCCCAAATGTAGGTGAACAAATTTACTAGGTTTTGGATGGCTTCGCCATAGCTTTTGGCATAAATATTTTCAAATAGAGAAAGTGATTGATCGGAGATTTTGGTGAAATTGCGTAAGTCTTGGTATTGTTGGCTAAAGGATTGGTTGCCCATGGGGGTGTCCAGTAAAATATTGAGGAAATCTACGGAACTGCGAACGAAAGGATAGTAATCTTTGAAACTAGGCGTGTTGCCCTCCTTTTTTTGCTGCTTGATTTGTGCACGCAATTCGTTGATGTCGTAAATCGTACCGATCAATTTGGTGGAAACCAGCGCGATACCTTCGGGGGTGATATTTCCTCTACCATTGATATTAGAAAGGCGTTGATAGAGCAAACCTAGATAGGCTTTTCTGGTCAATGGATCGTCCATAATGGCGGTAAATTCTTGCCTGCTGATCCATTTTTTCACGCCTTTTCCTTTTGCTAAATTGACGGTTTGCGCTTCGTTGCTGGTGAAAGAAATTTTCTTCCCCTTTTCTGCTTCCAATTCCACATTTTGCTGAATATTTCTGATTTGAACAATGGAATCTACTTCCATCGAACCCGTTCGGAAAGCGTCCATGATGTGAATGCCAATTTCTGATAGCGTAGACAACACTTGCGCTTGCTGTCGCGCTTTACAGGCTTTTTCGGCGTAGCGCGTTTCCAAAGTGTCCAAATGATGACTCAAATAGTCGAATTGCTGCTCAATGTCTGTTAGCCATAGCGACATGCTGTTGTTCATCGTAGATAATTGCTCGAAATACTTTACGGGAGTCAATTCACTTATGCCACCTACCACAATGACTTCTGCTCGTGCGATTTGTTCCAAAGCTGCCACATCAGGTAGCTCTATTGATTCTTGACTTTCTCTATAAAGCGTATCCAACTTAGAAGCGTAGTAGTAGTTGGGTTGCAGATATGCTTCTTGTACCGCTTCAGGTAGCTTGTAAACACTTTTCAATAATTGATCAGTTTGTTCTTGCTTTGGAGGTGGAAGAAATTCGATTAAATTGGAGTAAGGATTAATGTTGTACTGCACATCAACGGCATTTAATTCGTTGATGGTCTTGAATAGTAATTCGTCGAATTGATATACGCTTTCACGCATCACGCGCTCTTGATTTGGGCTAAGCGGATTTTCGTCTGATGGCTCATATTGCTCAATAATAGTGGACACCGATGCACTCAATGAATCCAATTTTTGCCTTAAATAGCTCACTGAGTAGGATTTGTGAATCAAAGACTTCGAGTAGTATTTTTCGATGTCTTTTAGGTCTTTACCGATACCTAGTTTTTTGAGTTGCTGATTGAATAAGTCTTTAGTATTGCTAAGCAGTTCTTTCTTATTGGCTTGTTGCGCTGCTCCATTGCTTTGTTGCTTGCGGCTGTCTTTCAAGTAGCCACTAAGCAGTGCGTTGACTTTCTTCTCGACCTGCTCGTTTCTGGATTGATAGAGCAACGGAATGTAATGTTTATCCAAGATACGCTGGACATCTAGCTGAATCAAGCTATCCCGAATCTCAATAATCAGTATATTTTCTCTTTCCGGCAATAATTTTTCTAAATCGGAAGTAATGTTAATGGTCGTATCGCTTAAACTTCCTTCCAACTTACTGATCTTTTTATTCAAACTCGCTTGCACTGCTGCCGCAATTTCAGCAACTTCTAGTTTGGGTTGCTTTGTAAATTTCTTCACGATTTCTGCGGCTTTTTTTTTCGTATCCTCTCTTTTCACACTGGCTTCCATGCTGCTTAGCCGACTTACCAGTAGATTGGTAATTTTCGCTCCCGCTGCTCCAAAGTCACCCGATATGCTTCTGATTTTGATTTTTGGTGCCTTGTTATTCCCATTGTATTTAAACTTTCCCACAACAGTAGGTCCGCCTTCAATGGTTTGGTCAATTTTACCTTTAGTGGTGGCTTTTTTTACTTTTCTAGTGCCCTTGCTACCATCTTCTAAAGTGATCGTTTCGGGTGTCGCTTGCTCTTGGTCTTTAGCAGTCTGAATGTAAGCATCTATAATTTTCTGTACTTCTTGCACTAGAACATCCGTGAGTGCTAAAGCATTCTCCAATTCTTCTTCTATCTCTTCTTCCAAGTTTTCTTCTTTCGCCATCGTTTCGAGGCTCAAAATGCGCTGTTCCAAGATGTAGTCTATTACCTCGTATTGGTATTGCATACGCGCCGCTGCGATCACGAGTGGAGAGTAGGCTTCGTCTGCTTTCTTTTTTTCAATTACTTTCAGCTGTTGTAGTAAAGTGTCGGTAGTTACCATGAATTTTTCGAGATACTCCTTTCTAACTGCTATTTGATCGCCTTTTAAGAATGCTTGCAGCAAATTCAAGCCTTCCATCACGATGACGCTATCTTCTGGTACGCGCTCGAAGTATTCATTGAATTGTGCAAGTGGCAATTTTTTCATTTGATAGTCATACAATATCTTAGCATCTAAAGCGGCTGGAATAAGCAATTCGTATTCTTTTAGCTGTTTGATTTGGTCGTAAACCGTGTCGGGTCGTTCGTAGATCAATAAACTATCCATTGCTTTTTGGGTAGAATCTGGAAGACTAAATAAATTGATTCGTTGTCCTCCGAATTGCACAGCTTTAGTCGTAATAGAGTCCGATGCTGTTTCGATTCGTCCGTGATAAGGAAGAAAGGAATTTTCGTCAGATGGTAGTTCGCTAGCAATCAATTCAGAACTGTAAGGTGTTCTTGGAGGCGTGTATTTTTTGAACTGCTCTTCAATAGCGAGTTCTTCTTCTGCTCTATCCGCATATTCGAGGATGGTTTCTGTCCCATTTTTTCCAATCTCTGTCATCAAATCGAATTGGTAGAGTGTTTGCATCAAGTTTTGGCTCTGCTCACTCAAATATTCTAATTGTGCTTTTTTATCGCCTATTCCTTTTCTTTTCTCCTTTTGTGTCTCCAAATCGGCTAACAAACCTCCACTAAGCGTCCTCAATACTCGATTATCCAAATCATCTATGCGTTTATTCAAGCGAGTATGCAAATGCAGCATGACCGAATCAATGGAAGTATCTTCATAGACTTTATTGGCGATGTCGTAGATCAAAGAAATATTATAGACATTCGGATCGTCTGCGAGGATTTTGTATTTTTCTAATTCAAAAAGGCGAGGGAAAGTGATGCCCATATTATCCAAATCGGTGAGAAAAGAAGTCCTAGAAAAGCCCAAGAGGGAGCGATATTGTTTCACTTCAAAATTGGTGAGCGTGGTAAGCGTGTTGGGGAAAAGAATCGCAAATTCAGGGTATTTGATGGTAATATTTTCCTTCATCCGATCCATGAAGGTGATATTCAATTCATCTTGTGCACGTTCTACGATAAAATCAGACAATCCCGCTGCGATGGTGGAAGCATCCAAGCCGCCTGCCGATCTTCTGCGCTTGCTTTCCAGTTCTGCGGTGGACAATTGTAAATTTTGAGAAGCGGTGGGTCGCGTTTGGCGATAGGTTGCAGTGAGGTCTTGATAGCTCACTTTCTTTTCTAAATTCAATCCTTCTTGCTCATAAAGTACCTTCTTCCAAGGATAATTTTCCTCGTAGGCAATCTCTAGCTGTTGAGCAAGTACCGCACTTTGCTTGGAAGGTGGATTGATAAGGTATCTCGCAAGCGGCTGACTGAGCAAAACATTTTTTCGGTACGGCTGGAGGGTTTCCTCTAAATTAAATTCGTCGGGAGTAATGGAAGTGCTGAAATTTTGATGAACTGCCAATATAGCTATGAGGTCTTGATAACTTTTGGTCGAATAATATCTAGGTAGAGTCTTGTAGCGGGTGTGATAGCGCAAGTCGTAATAGTCTGAATTGAGCCGAGTAGAAATTTCTATGAATCTTTTGTTGCCAGTATTTTCTACAAAGATTCCTAGGTCTGTATATTCTACCTTTTCTCCCTCTAAATAATTTTTTTCAACCTCTTTGTAGAGTTCAGGGGTTAGAGTGACTAAATTTCCTAGTACATCCGTAAACACGAAGAGTACCGAGGTATCTTTTCCTAAGTCTTTGGTGTATCGGACAACGTATTCCGAATTACCATCAGCACGAATATTATAGAGTCCATTCTTGAAATAGGAAGTATCGAATGGAGGTGCAATTTCTACTTTTAGCGAAGAAGAATATAATCTGAATACTTCACAATTTTGTTCGCTAGCGGGTTCTAAATGTTTCAATAAAATAGATGCGTTTAAGGCTAGTATGCTGTCTTTCTGGTTGGAAGTATAGGGTAAGAAGCCGTGTAGTTGAAGAAAAGTGGTGCGATAGGAAGCATCCAATTCCTCTTTAAATAATGCTTGCTCTGTTTTAGTTAAACTGTCTTTTTTGAAGCCTTTCTTTTGCAATATGGTCAGTAGTTGGAGAGAATCTATTTTCTCGCTCAAGTTCTTTATTTCCTTCGGTACGATTGTTGCTCGCTTTGCAAATTCGTTATTATACATTTCCACTTTTTGGGCTGCTGGATTGTAACTGATGCGCATGGTATCGAATACTCGAATCGGCTGTGCTTCCTCGCTCAATAACGCGCCCTGCTGTTTGATGTAGTACAAATAATCTTCCCACACTGCTCCACTGAACGTATAGGTTTGTCCTTCCGAAAGGATCAATTCGTGTTTGCTCAACATTGCTTGTTTAGCAGTTGTACCGTCAAATAGTTGAAAGCTTTTCTTTGGAGCGACGTTCCAACTTTTGGGACGCAAGAGCAGCTTAGGAACAAAAGCGGTAATTGGATTTTCTTCTACCTCCACTTTTTCAATTCGATGAATTTCTTTCGTTCCAAAAACATAGAGCGCTTGATAAGTATTGCTCAACGTAAAGGTGCTATCGAATTTATACTCCAAGGTGAGTAAACTGTCCTCCATTGCGTTCAAAATGAACAAACTATCTTCTGCAAAATAGATTTTGCGTTTTTGATCGGGACTGAAAGCAATCTCAATAGTATCCATCAAAGTTAAGTGCTTCAAATGGAAATAGCCATATTCCTCTAAGCTTTTGTAGTTGGCTCTAACTTCCGTTTTGGTGCTGTCGTAATTGACTTCGTTAATCGGTACGACCAAGCCTGAACCCTCTGCTGCTGATACATTTGGCGGATTGTCGGTGAAGTAGCAATGAATACCTCTTCGCTCTTTTATTAGGACGAGTTTGGGTAGTTCGTTGGCTTCGATTTGATAGCTTTTTTGTTGTTCCTTCCGTAGAATTTCTGCTAACGTTAGGGCATCTTGATAGAGGGATTGGGCAGAAAGGGAAGCAATATATAAAAGGGTGAGTAGGATGGTGTAGTGTAGTGTTCTCATTGGATTGTTTTGTATGATTTACCTTTGGTAAAAATAGCTTTTTTAAGGGAAATAGACTTCTCTTTTGCATTGAATTTGTTCAATTAATATCCGTTTGCGTTTTGTTAGAATAGTTGAAAAATCCATTTGTACACCTTAATCAATCATTCATAATTATAATTGTACCATTCATAAGGATTTGCTGCTTTTAAAAAGAAAGCAGACATAGAAAATGACTGCTTTCCAAGACTTAGTTTCACAATTTCACAAACTGCCTCACCGCTATCTTTTTTGCGCTTCTTATTTTCAAATGATAAAGTCCTTTGGAAAAGTCTGCTACGTCAAGTTGGAGAAACTTGTCAGTCAAAGGTTGTGACAATAAGACTCTTCCATGTACATTTAAAATTTCTAGCTGCAAATTTGCTTCTTGAATACCAAGAGTTCGCAAATCCAGTAAGCTATTAGTCGGATTTGGACTAATCTCTACTGCATCAGAGGGAAAAGCCTGCAAAGTATTAGAAATTTCTTCCTCCGTGAAAATATCTATGACGCTAAAGCTAGTGTTGCCATCAATATCTCCTGCAATAAATACTTGATTACCTACACTTAGTGCAGCATGATTTACTCGATCTAGTGCCATGTTAAAAATATCCCAATCATCCGTTTCTTTGTTGTAAAGATCAACTCTAGTAGAAAAACTCGTATATGCCCAACCAGTCAACAAGCCTGTACTTCCACCGCCTGAAAAGAGTAGATAGTTATCCGTTTTTCCTGCTTGTACGCCAAATCTTGCTTCGCTTAATTGTTGCGTTGTCCAAGTATCAGTGGAAGGATCATAAACATCAATAAGTGCAGTAGTGGTCTCATTTGCTAGTAGCCCACCTGCAAAATAGATTTTCCCATCAAAGGCGATTCCACCACCATAGAACGCTCGTCCAACAGATATAACATCAGTTGTCCAAGTGCCTGTTGACGCATCATAAATATCAACCGTATTTGATACTTGACCATTGCCTTTGTATCCGCCTGCGAAGTACACTTTATCGCCTAAGACTGCATGTGCCATACCTCCTCTCGCTTCGGAGAGTTCAGCCTGTGTCCACATCTCTGTGTTTCCGTCATAAATATCAACGGTTGAAAAGACTTCATTTATTCCACTTTCATCTGCTGCAATACCTCCTGCAAAGAGTACCTTATCTCCTACACCAACAGCTGATAGCTCTATACGAGATTTTGATAAAGTTGCGATCGTTACAGCCGCTCCTGTAGTAGCATTATATATCTCTACTTCATCGTATTCTTGTCTGTTGTCAAAGGTTATTCCGCCTGCACAGAATAATAAATCATTGTGGACCACTGCGGCAATTTTAGCTCTAGCTACATTAAGAGAAGCACTACTCCAACTCTCTGTAGGGATATCGTATATCCTCACCTCGCTTGAAAATTCTGTAAGCGTTAGCCCTCCTGCGAAGAATAGCTTTGTATCAGAATTAGTGCCATAGCATTGTACGATTTTTTCTGGGCTTTCTAAGGCACTCCATTGTGCTAATAGATTCCCTCCAATGAGCATAAAGCATAGCATGAGTCCGAAAAATAAAAGTACTTTTTTCATTTTTAATTGAGTTTAGGGTGAAGTGTAGTATCTCTATACTTCACGTAAAGTGATTGTTATATTTTTAGCTTTTATAGTTCTGTGAATTTTCAGATAACCGTTTCTATTGACAAGTAGGAATGGCTAAAGACTTACTCACTCTTAAACCATCTTCTAATCAAGTAACATGCGCAGTAATGGAATCACCACACAGGCAATTTGTTTCTTTGTGATGTCCTTCTGCTCCACCATCCATTTCCCAAAGGAAGCTGTAAGCACTGCGATTTTGTATGTCCACCCAAAATTTGGTGCTCCCTGCTTCGCAGTTTTTAGCGTGCAATTCATAGGTAAAAGTAGATATAGGTTGAGCAAACTCTTGTTCTGATATACAAGAAGTAGTAAGAAAAGTGATTGATGAGATGATGATAAAGAGTGCAGTTTTCATGACTGAAAATGTTTTCATTTGGATGAAATAAGATGTCACAAAACTAGGAACATGCACTCGCTCTATCCAAAAAATAGATTTTCAAATTGCTGCCAATTCGTTGCACAAAAGCCAAAAAAATCACACGATCTGTTGCATCCTACAAAGGTATAATATTGATTTTCAGCTACTTAGCTAGTTCACTTGGACTAATCCGAAATTCTTCTTTAAAAATCTTTGAAAAGTGTGTTGGATTAGAAAACCCTGTTTTCCAAGTGGTTTCGTTCACATTAAATTCTCCTGATTCGAGTAGCTGTTTGGCTTTTTTCAGACGGAAAGAACGAATGAATTGAGAGGGAGGCTGATTGATTAGGGCTTTCATTTTGCGAAAGAGTTGAGAACGACTCATCCCAATTTTTTGGCAGAGTTGTGGTAAGCCAAATGCTTCATTTTGATAATTCTTTTCGATAATCTTAGTTACTTTTTTCAAGAAAGCATCTTCGATAATAATAGCTTCTTCCTCTTCTTCTATTTGTGGAGTGGCGGTCATTATTTCTTCTTGCACTTTTTGGCTAAAATAGGCAGCTAACTTTTGCTGCCGTTTGACTTGCATTTCCAGACGAACCAATAATTCTTCTTTATCGAAAGGCTTGGAAAGGTAAGCATCTGCACCTCGGCGTAGTCCTACTATTCTAGAAGAAGCGTCTGCCTTAGCAGTGAGGAGAATGATTGGAATATGACTGGTACGCTCATCATTTTTCAAAGTATCACAAACTGCATAGCCATCTTTTTCTGGCATCATGACATCGCTGATAATCAGATCAGGAATATTTTCTAAGGCTTTCTCAATGCCAATTGCGCCGTTAAACGCCACATCTAGTTGATATTGATCTTGCAAGCAAGTTTTGAGGTAAGCGACTACATCGTGGTTGTCTTCTATAATCAATAGTTGAGGGCGTTCTGCTTTGCTTGAGCCAACATTTCTTATGGTAAGTTGCTCCACTTTTGTTGAGGAAGGTAGGCTCAGCATTTCCACTTTAGCTGTTGGATTATTGCCTTTTAGTCTATATTGTGTAATAGGTAGCCTTATCTTGAAAACCGTTCCTTGATTTAATTGACTTTCCACTTCTATCTCCCCATTCATCAGCCTAACAAGTTCTTGCGTATGCGCTAATCCAATCCCCGTTCCCTCTCCTTTGCGTGTAGAAGTATCATCTACTTGATAAAAGCGATCGAAAATATGAGGCAATTCTTTTGCCGCAATACCAATGCCTGTATCTTCTACTGTTAGAATAAGGCTTTGGTTTTCTTTTGCTAACTTCACTTTGATGTGCCCTCCAGAGGGTGTAAATTTTACCGCATTGGAAATGAGATTGGTCATTACTTGCTTAGTTTGTTCTGCGTCATAATCCATAAATTGTTCTTCTACGGTAGAAGAAAAGCGTATGGAAAGATTATGGCTATTGACATAGCTTTGAAAAGATTCCGTTAAATAGCGCAAGTAATTGACGATATCTCCTTGCTCTAATTGTAATTGAAAAGATTTATTTTCTAGTTTAGATAAATCCAATAATTGATTAATAAGTCGTAAAAGATTTTTTCCATTACGCTCGATCATTTGCGTGCCTTCGTCAAAGTATTTTTTGGGGGCTGCTCGCATTTGTTCCACCATACCTAAAATGATAGTGAGTGGTGTACGAAATTCATGGGTTAAATTGGTGTACAGGCGACTTTTGAAGCTATCCAGTTCCTTGAGGCGTTGGGCTTCGGCTTGTTCTTGGTAGAGTTGCTTACCTAGCACAATTCTCTTTTCTACGATTTGTTTCCGTTCCAATTGGCGCTTGTAAACGATCGCAATCGTAAAGAGAATGTAATTAGCGAGATAAGTTACTTTCATAGCTGTTTGAAACTGATTTGTGGACAGTACGTCTATATCATTTATAAAAATTTCCATGCCAAAAAATATAAGAATGACCAATAGGAATGGAGAGTAAGCAATGAGGAGCATTTTAGCAAGTGGACGCTTTTGGTACAATGCAAAAATAATCAATACTAATATTAGCAGCGCAGAGACAATAGCCGAAATTATAAATATATAGATACCAGAAATCACCCAAGGATAAGGGTAATCGAAAAAGGAATGAAATAACAAATTGAAGCTGCCTAAAGTAAAATACAAAGTAGCAGTAAAATAGCTATTTACGATCATCCATTTACTTAATTGAGGAGCGAATTGCTTAGATCTAAGAAAAGAAATTATGAAAAAAGGAACACCTATAAATATCATTGTAAGTCCAACCATAGCTAAAGCATCTCCCACCTCTAATGACATGGGGAAAAATTCCTTGAACAAGTTGCTGGCACCCGTATTTTCGGAATCTGCAAAATTGTGTAGCCAAATACCTATCAGCTGAATGCAAAAAAACAAGGCATCTTTTGCCTTGCTGTAGTAATAAATCAATCCGACAAACAAAATCAATAAAAAAGTTATTCCAAGAAAAATCCCTTCTTTGAACAAACCAATACTCTTATTACGCAAATACGTTTTTTCATTAAAGTGATAAAAATCAATCCGATCTGGGTATTTTGGATAAAATAAACCTTCTAATTTGAAATAGTAGGTGTATCGTTGTTGTGCAGGCACTTCAAGTTGAATCAAATTGCGCCAATCTTGTATCATTTTTTGCTCAAGCGGTAGGAGCAGTCCACTTTGCCCTATTTTTTTTACATACTTTCCATCATCTTGATAGACCTCTATTTGTTTCCAACTTCTTTCATTCCAGCCCACCATTAAGTGTGCTACTACATCCACTGTATCCGTATTGACAGCATATAATTTCACCCATTGGATTCGCTCGGGATGATAAGCAGTAGGCATTGCATGTAGACTATTTCCTTTCTGTAAAATGTTCACATCACTTTTATTGGGTTTAAACTGAAATTGCTTTTCGGACTGTAAAATTTCTTGAATAGTCAGTTTCCCAGAAATATCCTCTAGGATATACAACTCATGATAAAGTTGTTGGTAATCAAAATGGGACTTTCTATCATTAAATTGATTCTCAAATCGAAAACCATATCGATGTAAAAGTGGCTGATATTCTTTCAATAAGGAATCTGCAATGGCGGTATTTCCAAGTGAAGCAGATTGTTCTACCTTTTGCCACATATTAGATAAAATAGCATTAGTATCTACTTCAAACCTAAGGTCCTCTTTTGTCGTAAATAAGTCCTGACTATTTCCTCTTCTTAGTAAGAAAAGAATCAGTGGTAAAACCAATAACAAGGAAACGTAAATTTTCATTTTAGTACGGGTTTGACAAAGTCTAATCGGTTCTCTAATTATCCATTGCTCAATCATTAACTCTTCCTAGCTTACTCGGCAACACCCCAAACTCCTCCTGAAATACCTTCGCAAAATGCGTCAAATTCGTAAAACCTGTATCCCAGGCGGCTTCCGAAACATTCAAGTCAGTTGTTTCAAGTAGTTTTTTTGCTTGCTGCAAACGATAAGAGCGAATAAAGTCGGATGGCGAAGTATCAATCAAAGCTTTCATTTTACGATACAGTTGAGAGCGACTCATTCCTGCTTTTTGGCAAAGTTGAGGGAGTCCAAATTGATCGTTAGCATAGTGCTGCTCAACGATTTTTCGGATTTTTTGGATAAATTGATGCTCTACTTTTACAGCTTCTTCTAGCACTGCCACCTCTACCCTACTTTCTCCATTCTTACCGAAATAAGCCGCTAGTTTTCGCTGTTTTTCTACCATCATTTCTAAACGTACCAACAGTTCTTCTTTGTCAAAAGGCTTAGAAAGATAGGCATCTGCACCACGCCGAAGTCCTACTATTTTAGAAGGTAAATCTGCTTTTGCAGTGAGTAGAATAATTGGAATATGGCTGGTTCGTTCATCTTGCTTCAAAGTATCACAAACTTCGTAGCCATCTTTTTCAGGCATCATCACATCGCTGATGATTAGGTCTGGAATGTTTTCTACCGCTTTTTCAATTCCAATTTTACCATTAAAGGCAACGTCTATTTGATACTGCTCGTGCAAGCACGCTTTTAGGTAAGTCACGACGTCGGGATTGTCTTCGATGAGGAGGAGTTGAGGGAGTTTTAAGTTTTGAGGGACGAGTTTTGATGGGGCAGTTTTGAGTTTTGAGGGGCGAGTTTTGATAGTTGAGTTTTGAGGATTGAGGGATGAGACAATTGCTTCTGTTAGGAAAAGGGAATTGTTTTCATCATTCGTCGTTTCTAGTTCATCGCTAACAACAATTGGCAATTCAATGGTGAAGGTACTTCCTTTTTCCGCTTCACTTTCTACTTGAATCGTTCCGTTCATCAAGCGCACCAATTCTTGCGTATGTGCTAGACCAATACCAGTCCCTTCTCCAGCGCGTGTGGAAGAGGCATCTACTTGATAGAAGCGGTCAAAAATATGAGGTAAATCTCGTGGTGCGATACCGACGCCTGTATCTTGAATATCAATGAACAATTGCGCTCCTTCTTGCTTTACTTTCACTTTTATTGCGCCTCCTGATGGTGTATATTTTACTGCGTTGGAAATCAAATTGGTCATAATTTGTTTGATTTGTTCTACATCAAAATCCATGACTAAAGTTTCTTGAGTAGCAAAAAACTCAAGTGATAAGTTTTTGCCATTGGCGTAGGTTTGAAAGGACTGAGTGAGGTAGCGTAAGTAGGCAATGATGTCACTTTGCTGCAATTGGAGTTGGAAGGATTTGTTTTCGAGTTTGGAGAGATCAAGCAATTGATTGATGAGGCGCAACAGGTTTTTGCCATTGCGTTCAATGAGTTGCGTGCCTTCGTCGAAGTACTGCTTGGGAGCTTCACGCATTTGGTTGACCATGCCTAAAATGACCGTCAATGGTGTGCGAAATTCGTGGGTCAAATTAGTATATAATCGGCTTTTGAAGGTGTCGAGTTCTTGGAGACGTTGGGCTTCTTGTTCTTTTTGTTCGTAAGCATTTCTAAGTTCCCATCTTCTTTGAAGCATTAGGGAAATGGCGTATAAAACAGAGCAAAATAGCAAAAAATACAGCACATATGCCCACCAAGTTAGCCACCATGGAGGACGAATGGTAAAGCTATATTCCGCAGCTTCACTCCATTTGTCCAACTCATTTTTTGCTCTAATTTTAAAGGTATAATTCCCATGTCCGAGATTGCGATAGTCTACCTTATTTTCTTTAGTAATTGAATTCCACGTTTTATCCACTCCTTCCAGTTGATGCTGATAACACACTTTATTGGGCGTTTTCCAATCTATTCCGATGTAGTTGAAAGTGAAGTGGTTGATGGTATGGGGAACGCTTAAGTTGCTTGGATAATGAAAGAAAGGAGTGTTTTGGTCAAAATGAATGCCAAGTTCTTGAACTTTAGTTTCCTCTAAAAAGCTAATGGACTTGCCATTGAGTTGGATTTCATTGAGATAAACCTTTGGGATGAACGTATTTTTTTCTGCATAAAATGCTTCTAAGTCAAGCATGGTAAGCCCTTTGACGCTAGTTAGCCAAAGCTGATCTTCTGAATCGAGGCAAATGGCAGGATTGAAATCTTCTACTTTTAGTTCATCTTTCCCGTCAAATTTTTGATGACTTTCATTTTTTTCCGATAAGATCGACAAACCTTTATCTTGGGCGAACCAAAGGTTGCCTTTATGGTCTTTTTGAATAGCAGAAATACCTTCTTGAATAGAGCTTTCTAATGAGGAAAGTGGAACCACTTTATTTTCACGATACTTTAGTAAACCATCTGATGTTCCAATCCAAGTTTGTTGCTCGTCCTGGAAAACATAAGGTATATATTGAGGTTTTGCGCTTTTTGATGTTGCAAAATGAGTAAAAGTGCGTCCATCGTATCTGCTGACGCCTCTTGCAGTCGCCATCCAAATATTGCCTGCTGCATCTTCCGAAAGATGGTTAATGGTTCGATCTAATAAGCCCATTTCTGTAGTAAATTGAGTGAATTTTGTACCATCAAATTTGATCGCTCCACTGAAAGCATTAGCCATCCAAATGTCTCCATTTCGAGCAGCTAGCAAATGATCGAAATATATTCTAATATTATCATGATTGTAGTAATGATGGAAGCTGTTACCATCGTATTTGATTAAGCCAACATCCATGCCCATCCAAATATTACTTGCTGAATCTTTGGCTAAACTAAAGACTTGCATACGTGGCAGTCCTTGTTCGGGACCGTAGTAGTGAAAAGTGGTACCGTCGTACATCGCAAGTTGCTCATTTGCCAACCAAATATTCCCTGCTTTGTCCGCTATAATGTCATCTACAAAACTATGAAGCATTCCTTCATTCGTAGAAAAGTATCGGAAAGAATTTAGGTGTAATCTATTCAAACCACCACCTTGAGTACCTACCCATAATTGTTGTTGCTCATCTTCCATCACTTCTAGCACTTCGTTGTGTTGTAATCCTTCTCGCGTACTGTAGTAGTTCAATTGATCTCCTTCTACTTTAATTAGTCCCTGCCGCTTAGTTGCCAGCCATATTTTATCTTTACTATCTTTGAGTAAAAAATGGCAATAAGGCGATTCGTCATTGATAGGGAAGTATGGATTGTGAAAAGCTTCGCCATCATAAATACTCAAACCTTCGGGTGTTCCCATCCAAATGCGCTCTTCTTCGTCTTCCACTAAGCAAGTCACATCGGGGTAGATCATGCCTTTCATGTCTCTGAAAATGGTGAAGGTATTTGATTTAGCATCATAGCAATGAACACCTCCTGCGCCGCCAAACCAAAGTTTTCCAGCTCCATCTTCCATTATCGTGTAAGTGACGGAGGGAAATAACGCATCACTTCGATATTGAAAAAACTGATCTTTTGTGGGATCGTATTTTATCATTCCTAATTTAGAAGTTCCAATCCAAATCATGCCCTGACTATCTTCAAAGATTACAAGCACGACGGTTTTTTCTCTTTCGTTAAAGAGCTGATAATTAGTAAAATAAGTACCATCGTATTTGCTAAATCCAGTATCTCCACCAAACCATAAATTGCCTTCCCGATCTTTGATAATTTCAAAAACATTATCGTTGAATAGTCCTTCTTCCTCTCCAAAATAAGTTAAGGATTGTCCATCGTATCGGCAAACACCACTTCCTGAAACGGTCATCCAAATGTAGCCTTTGTCATCTAGGCAAAGGTCTTGCACGCCAGAAGATTTCAATCCTTGCCCCACATCCAAATAACGAATATTATGCGTTGCGATATCCTTTATTTGAAGGGCTTCTGCTTTTTCTGCGGATTGAATGATCGCTCGCTTTCGTTCGGAAGGAAGTTCTATCACTCTAGGAACATTGGGATGTGCTTTTCCTAACTCAATCGTTTTCAATTCTCCTTCTTCTACAGGGATAATTGTTTTTTTTTGGATAGTGTGAATGTTGTTATGAGCGGTGATTTTTCGTGCTGGTTTTGCGAGCGTAATTTCTGGAACTACTTCAAATTCCCGTCCTTGCACTGGAAAAGCGACGCCTATTGGGATGGTATCGCCATCAGCATTGATTACAAAATCGGGTAGGCTACTCTTCTCTTGTTGCGAGCCATTTAGTAAAGATGATTCGCATTGAACGAATAAAAACAGGAGGCTAATTCCAAGAATGTAGATCGTACGCTTCAATCGTTTTGCTTGTTGTTCAAGTTGTTTTCTTATAATTTGACCATTGATTTTTTAGTTTTTTATTTTCTAAAATCAGCTTCCCCAAATACTCAATCCTTCCTGTTCTTTTTGCCAAATCTTCTCTTCCCAACTTACCTCCTTCCTTCGATCAAAAAGCAGCAAATGCCCTTCCTTTGCACCACATTTGTCCATATAGGCTTTGGTCTGCACGATGCCTTTTTCAATTGTCTTCTCTAGATTACTATAAAACAGTTTGAGTTCTAAAACGATGCTTTGTACTTGATCATCGCCGTAGAAAAATTCTATGAACAAATCCGTTCTTCCTCTTCCAAAACCATATTCCCGCTCAATGCGTCCACCGCCATTGACGATGCGCTGCAAAAAGGCTTGTAGCAACAATTGTGGACCTGCTTCTTTGTATTCAAATCGTTCTACCCAATGCTCGGAATGCTTTCGAAAAAAATCTTGGAAAGCAGTGAGCAATTTGTGCATATTGAGCGAGCCATCTTCGTTAATGTACCAAAGCCGTTTCGTGGTTAAGCCAGTTTGAATATTCCATGTCAGTTCTCTCGGGATGACTTCTTTATATATGGCATTGGCAATACGGAGTTCTCCATTGATATCTAACTGAATTAAACCCAAATCATTCACATACTGTACATCGTCAGGCCTATGATTTTTTGTAAGATTTTTTCCGCTCAACATCGGTTCAATAATGCGCCTTACTCGATCTTCTCTCAATTTATCCGTCAATTGGTCTAAATGGGTATCTCGACGGAGAATAATGTTTTCTTTTGCGGTTTCAAAAATCTCCAAAGTAATGGGTCTTTGCCGATCTTGATTTTCTCGCATACGGTAAGTCGCTTCGTATGCAATAGCATTCACTAACCAAGGCTGTCCTTCAGTGTAGTACCATGCCAGATCTAGGATACCTTCTTCAAAAATTTGTCCTGTAGCATCGGTATGTTGCTGGTAAAGTTGTGCAATTTGAGCTTTGGAGAAGTTCGCTAAGCGCAAGGACTCTGCTTTGATGTTGAACGCGCTGCCGCCCGTAATGATTTCTTTGGTGCTAGAAGAATGAATGCGGTAGTCGCGTACATCTCGAACACCGCAAAGCACAATGGAAATGGGAAAAGCTTGAGGACGTTGATTATAACCTGCTCGAATTTGGCGAAGCAGCGAAATGAGGGTATCTCCAATGAGCGCATCTACTTCATCCAAGAATAGAACTACCGGTTTTTCTGCATTTCTTGCCCAAAAAGCGAGTAGGTTGGTTAATGCAGTATTATGCCCAGATTCTTCAAATATCCGCACAAAGTTTTTCCTCAAAAGCTGATTATTCAAAAAATATTCCATACTAAAGGAAATACTAGACAACACCGCTCTAATACCGTCACTCACATTCTCTCGTGCTGCTTGAGCTGCTTCAATATTGGCGTAAACAGCTTCGTATTGTCCACCAGTATTCAAGTGTTCTACAAGTGCAAGTAAGGCACTCGTTTTTCCCGTTTGTCGAGGGGCGTGGAGGACGAAGTACTTTCGTTGTTGAATAAGTCCAACTACATGTCTGAAATCCCAACGTTCATCCGACGAAACATAATAATGTATATCTTTTGCAATTGGTCCTTCTGTATTAAAGAATTTTTCCATGCTTCAAAGATAAGCGTTTTAGTAGTTTATCACCAATCTTCATTAGAATGGTGTGTATAACAAATTGCACAAGTACCTAAAGTACTTACTAAGAGCGACTTGTTTTGGAATTGAATGGACGTCGAGTCCATCCAATTCCATCAAGGTTTCTTAAGGACAAAAAATGGCTTTTTAGCCATTTTTTGTCCTTAAGAAACCTTGAT
>JBCDFY010000111.1:0-23071 GCA_039176995.1 Bacteroidota bacterium | reverse complement strand
CCTCAAACTCCTCTGGTTAGAAATTGCATAAAACTTAGTTTACAGTGTACTGAAATCTTATCACTTAAAATAACAACAAGTTAAATTTCCAACAACTATGAAAAAAATTGAAGCTATCGTTCGCCTTTCTCGCTTCGACAAAGTAAGAGATGCACTTGCAAATATTGGGATTCGCTTTTTTACGATGAAAGAAGTGAATGGATTTGGATTGCAAAAAGGAGAAAAAAGAATGTACAGAGGGAGTATCTATGATGCAGACTACATCGCAAGACTTCAAATTGATATTCTAGTGGACGATGATCGAGTAGAAGAAATTCTCGAAACTATTGCCGAAGCTGGAAAAACTGGCGAAACGGGAGATGGAAAGATTTCTGTCTATGATTTAGATCAAGTTATCCGCATTCGTACAGGTGAGCGTGGTTCTGATGCTATCTAAGAGGCTTGTCCTGAAAAGCGATGAAGTTCTAAGAAAATACAAAAGGTGAAAATTCTAACCTTCACCTTTTGTATTTGATTAAAGTTTAGTTTGGGTGATCTATCATTCTCAACTCACTGCGTTTTCATCCACTCTAAAATCTCCTGCGTACTTTTTTTCTTCATGTCATCAGGTAAAGTTACGCGTTCATTCTTTTCCATATCAATGGCAATAGGTGTGCGCGCTTCATCTTGTGTTCTTAGTACGATGTAGCGATTGTTTAAGGCATTCTTGTTGATTTGTTGGCTGATGTTTGTAGCTTCTTCTAGCAAAGGATTAAGTGCGAATCGGCGTTTATTCAAATCGTATTCTGGCAGCACGGCTTGCATATCGTCGCCTTGTTCTTTCAATAAAAATAAGGAAGCAAAACTTCCATCTTCCTGCTTATATTCTGCAAAAGCATTTTCCTGTTTAGGGGACTTTGGAATCGTCAAATTATAAACAAAAGTCCCTTTATCAGCAGCGTATCCAACCAAATATCGTCCCCATGTTTCAATGCCTACAATTGCACCAGATTGCGCATCATCCAATTGTCGATTGCTCTTGAAATTAGGATTCAAAGCTGGAGAGAGTAGATTATTAGTTACATCAAAAACGTATAAACGATCCGTACCTTGTACACCTACCAATTCTCCTTTGATTGAATCAATTGGCGTCAGATAATAAGGATAATCTGCACTTACACTTACAGGTAGCACTTCTCTGAATTTTTCAGAACAGTCCTCGGTGTTATAAGCCACCAAAACGCGATGACTTGCACCTAGCGCTTCATCAAAAGTAGATTCATCCGCTGTAATGGCTACCAAAGTATTTTTTCCTCTGAACCATTGCTGATTACCTTCGTAGACTTCTCCTTCCACTTTACACTCATGACTTTCTGGTAATGCTACGACGATGTCACTTTCTTCTGGAACACCCACATTATCTTCAACAACTTCTGCTAAGCTATCAATACTCACATCAGTATTATCCACTGATGTCACCGTATTAGCCACTTTCTCATCTGTCGAAGCAGTATTGTTTTCAGCTGGTGTTCCAACACAAGAAAAAATGAGCATTAAACTCAAAAAGGAAACAGTATTTATGGTATATTTCATAGCAAATTGCTTTGTATTTTAAAGATTTTGGCTTTTGTGCTTCAAATATCAGACATTTCGTGCAAAACTTCACGAAGTATTGCGTTACATACTTGAATTAAAGGTTAGTAAGTTATAGCTTTGACGACCTTTTTAGAAAAAAGTAAGTAAAATTAGTTGCACTTATATACAGACTGATTATCCAATCCTAAAAAGAAGGAATTCCAACGATCTAAAGTTCTATGGACTGCACTGTTTTCATTGAAAATTAACTGAACCTTGGCCGAAAATCTAACAATTATACCAACATATAATGAACGTGAAAACATCGTAAAGATTATTGAGACAATCTTTGCTTTGCCCGTTGCTTTCCACATCTTAGTTGTGGATGATGGTTCGCCAGACGGCACAGCTAAATTGGTCAAGGATTTACAGCAAAAATACCCTGAACAATTGCACTTATTGGAGCGTGAAGGTAAACTGGGACTGGGAACAGCTTACATTGCAGGTTTTCGTTGGGGATTGCAAAGCGACTACGAATATTTCTTTGAAATAGATGCGGACTTCTCTCACAATCCCAGCGATTTGGTTCGCTTGTATAAGGCTTGCAAAGAAGAAGGTGCGGACTTGGCTGTTGGTTCTCGCTATGTTAAAGGTGGAAAATTGGAAAACTGGCCGTTTGATCGCATTTTTATCTCTTATGGCGCATCGCTCTACGTTCGCTTAATTACCTTTATGCCGGTAAAAGATCCTACGGCAGGTTTTGTTTGTTATTCTCGCAAAGTATTAAAAACCATAGATTTAAGTAAAATTCGATTTGTAGGATATGCCTTTCAAATCGAAATGAAATTTGCGGCGTATCAATTGGGCTTTAAAATTAAAGAAGTGCCCATCACCTTCACAGATCGCGTAGAAGGCATTTCCAAAATGTCTGGCGGTATTGTCAACGAAGCAATCAAAGGGGTTCTCCAGATGCGTTGGCGTGGCTTATTCAACTCTTATGGGTACAACAAATAATCATTAATTCTCTTATTTTAGGAATTGATAATCATTTGCTTAGCTTATTTTTTCTTGATTTTATTCCTTCATTTCTAAAACAAAATCTGCATAAAGGAGTATAAATCTTTATCTTTACACCTTAAAGTTGCTAAAATAAGTCATCTCAACCATTTAAATACCGTTGTTTAGTTGAAGACACCCTTTTGTTTCTGCTAAATAGACAATTCACAAGTTATAAAACACAATGGCAAGCATTAGAACGCTTCTAGCAGATGACCACCCTATTTTTTTAGAAGGATTGAAGGTTTTTCTTTCTAAAAATCCTCAAATAGAAATCGTCGGTACGGCTACTGACGGAGAAGAGGTTTCTTATCTGCTTCATAAATATACCTATGATTTACTAATTCTTGATATCAACTTACCATTCAAAAGTGGTTTAGATATTCTCTTAGAAGTCCAAAAATTAGAAGAAAAACCCGTTGTTTTGATACTTTCTATGTACAGCGAAGACGAAATCATTGAGGTGGCGATTCGCAGAGGAGTAGATGGCTATTTGGTGAAAAATGCGCAATTGAAAGAGCTTTTTTATGCCATTGAAGAAGTGACCAATGGTGGCTTCTATTTGGGTAGCGACATTCAATTGGATATGCCTTCTTTTTCTATTACGCGCGACGAGCCGATTCTTTCCGAACACCTTACCAAACATTATGAATTGACCAAAAGAGAAACCGAAATTTTAGGTTTAATCGCTAAGACGCGCACCAACAAGCAAATTGGTGCGATGCTCAATATTAGTGATCAGACCGTTGGTGTTCATCGCAAGAATATTTTGCGCAAATTCGGCGTGCACAATACCGCAAATTTGATTCGTAAGGTATTTGAATTTGAGCGGTCAAATTAAGTTCGTTCGTCGAATCTACTCTCTCTTCGCTTCAAAAATCAATTCCAAATTAGAAGGAATACTTATATTGGTGAACGTTCGCATTCTTAAGAAGACTAAGACTATGGTAAACTCTTCTTGTGTCAAGGCTTCCTTTAAATTATTACCATTTGGAATGAGTTCAATTTGCCTTCCTGTATTGAGTGGAATATTATCTCTGTAAAAAATCTCTCGCCGACATTTTTCTAGCACGTTACCAATATTCACCTGATTATCTTCACAAATTCGTATAACCACTTCTTCCGCAAAGGAAAAATCTCCCAAATTTTGATCGGCTCTTATTCTTGCTGCTGCAGGCGTAATTTCCAAAATATCATCTTCTCCAATTTCATTGAAAAAGAAACTTTTATTGCTTGGAATATTATAAAAGAAAGTATAATGCGACTCTAAATTATTGAGACCAGCAGGTACGGTGAACCGATTTTGTGGATAGGTCATTTGAAAAGCGACGCGCAAACTATCTTTGGAGCAACCCAAAAATAGAAAAGCAAACAAACTAAGAACTAAGGTGAAATAACGCATAATGGTTCGTTTTTTCCATTAACGTTTGGAAAGGGATTTCGATTGGATGTAAGGTTAAAAATTCAATATTTAAAGTGCAAGCTCAAAATCGAACTTGCACTTTATCAATCAATCACGCCATCTCAGGCACTTTTAAATTGAAAGCTTTACTAACTTCTTCTACACAAGTATTTTGCTCTCGAAGGGTCTGTTCATAATGATACCCTAATGCCTCTACGAAATTGTAAATTTGCTGCTTATCAACATGGCGCGTAATCGTGAATCTCATGCCTGTGTTATTGGTCGGAACGGTTGGAAATAAAGCTAAATTGACATAAAATCCGTCATCTATCATCTTCTTATTTAGCTGACAACCCGTTTCTAATTCTCCAACTCCAATGAAATTAATCGGAGTATTTGGATTAGAAAGTATGGGTAGATTCGTACTTTCCAAAAGATCGTTGCAATAGTCGATTTTATCTTTCAAATCTTGTTGCAGTACTTCAATTTCGGGAGAAAGTAAAATATCTCCTGCGGCAACGCTTGCCCCTAAAATAGCAGGTGCCAAGGGATGTGAATAGGAGAGTGGTCCTCCAAATTGCCAAACTTTATTGTAAAATTCTTCCGTAGGGAAAACGACGAAACCGCCTGTTGCACCAAATCCCTTTGCTAAAGTAGAAGACAAAACCACGCGTTCTGGTACAGCAATATCATCGAAGATCGCGCCTGAACCATTACTTCCACACCAAGCCATACCATGTGCGTCATCTACATAGACATGCAATTGCTCGTATTTTTGCATGAGGGCATTAATGTCGCGCATTGGAGCAACATCGCCAAACATGGAATAGACACCATCCACCATATACCAAATTTTATCGTATCGGTCTTTGTAGTGCAAAATGTATTGCTCCAGCTTCTCCATATCGTTGTGCTTGACCATTCTAGTCGCCACTTTTTTAGAGGCAAGTAAGCCCGTACCGGTCTGTACACTGAAATGAACTTGTTTATCTAAGATAATTAAGTCCTTGTCAGAAATGAGTACTGGCAATACGCTCATATGTGCCAAGGTGGTAGAGGAAAAAACGAACACCTTTTTGTTATTGAAAATTTTGCTCAGGCGAGTTTCTAGCTCGTCCAGCAAATTGGATTTCAAGTAAGCTCTGGACACCGAAAATTGAGTGCCGAAGCGACTGGCATAATCCATTGATTTTTCAATCAATCGGCGATCTGTTTCGAGTCCTAAATAACCACAAGTACCAAAATTGATAAGTTGTTGGTTATCGACCTTGATGTCCTGACCATTCCAGAAATCCGTTTCATTAGTTAGCCCGATTGCCTTTGATTCATTGCCTAGTCGGAATGACCGTTCGACATTTTTAAGAAAATAGCTTTGATTTACCATAATCGTTAAATTGAGATGTGTTTATAATTGTATGTGATGAATAAAATACTGCCTAGGCTATGCTTTGGCACATAGCGAGTTTGTTCTCAATGGATTTATGGTTAGTGAAAATGAATTACTTCCTTTTTGTCTTTGCCTTTTATTATTGTTTATAGACTGCTACGACTACTCTCTCGAAGAGCTTGCTACTTAATATCTTCTTTGAGCGAATCGCTATTTTTTGAAAAAGACTACCTGTTAAATACCGAACCTTATAGCCTTTGCCTTTCCGAATGAGTCGCTCTACTAAGAGGGCAACCTGCTTAGGATCGGAGCCATTTTGTTCATCGTGCTCATAGATGCTTAGTACTTTTTCAAACTGCTCTCTGTAAGTATCTGTCAAACCTTTTACGATGATTCTGTTTTGAGTACAGGAGGTCTTGTAGTCGCCAGGATTGATATTTACAACTTGAATATCGGAGGAACGCATCTCTATTCGGAGTGCTTCTGTGAAGCCTTCTAGTGCAAATTTGCTGGCGGAATAAAATGCCTGAAAAGGCATACCTGTCAAGCCTCCAATTGAACTGATATTAATAATAATGCCTCCGTTGTTGGCGCGCATATGTGGGAGAACTGCTTGCGTCATCAACACTGCACCGAAGAAATTGACGTCGAGTTGTGCTTTTGCTTCTGCTAGGGAAGTTTCTTCAATTGGACCAGATAATCCGTAGCCTGCATTATTGACCAAAACATCAATTTTGCCTTTCTTCTCAATGAAATCTGTGACTGCTTTTTCTACTGAAGATTCATCGCTCACATCTAATTTAATCAATTCAATAGAGGTCTCCACTTTTTGCGGATTTCTTGAAGTACCAATTACATCAAACCCCTTGCTAGATAAGTATTCTGCAGTAGCTCTTCCTAGACCTGAGCTAGCCCCTGTAATTAAAACCGTTTTCATAACTATCCTTCTTTTAGTGCACTACAAAGCTGTTTGATTACTAAGCGAATAGCATCATTTCTTATGCTCTGCATTTGAAAATGTAGAATCTGCTCGTGTTGTGTGAAGCCTAGTAAGTGGATACCATACCTTTATTGGAAATCACTTTAGTATGAGTTCAACAATAAATATTTTCTTTAATTTGATTAGAAATGAGCTAATTAATTGTACTTAATTCCTAATAAAAATGAAGAAATAAAATTTACTATTTTACTATTACTTACTTAGCCTTTTCTTATAAATCGTTTTGCACTTTTTGATACTGTATTCTAAAGAGTTGTATTAGATTTGCTAATCACTTTTGGAATAATATACAGATATAGAATAGTCAATAAATTGTCAGCTTTTTGTGCCTTTAATCTTTTCTCCTTTTGTAAACCAAATTTAATGAAAAAAAAGGAAAATTCCTAATTGTAATACACAAAAAGAGGTAGTGCATATTTTGTTATATATGTTATTTTTAAATTTGTTGGCTCAAAAAAACTCAAAACCAATCCGCCCAACTTTTTGCTGCTCGTGGATTTGGGCGATTTTCTTCCAAGATTTTTAAGAATTCAAACCTGCGAATAGAACGTGCGCCCATGCGTCCTAAATGATTGGTTGGTTGTTGACAATCAATAAGGGTGTAATCTTGTTCCTGCAATTTTTTGACCAAGGAAATAAAGCCAAACTTGGAAGCATTATTCACTTTCGTAAACATGGATTCTCCAAAAAAGCACTTACCCAAATCAATGCCATACAATCCACCAACTAACTCTTCGTTCTCCCAAATTTCGACGGAGTGCGCGAAGCCTCTTTTATGTAATTGTAAATAGCCTTTGATCATTTCTTCCGTAATCCAAGTGCCGCCGCGTTGCCCTTTTCTATTAGCAGTTTGACAGTTGCGCATTACTTGCTCAAATTGCTGATCAGCAGTAAGCCGAAAACGAGTATTATTGAAATAAGGACGCATACTTTTGGAAACCTTTAGTTCATCAGGGAAAAGCACGAAACGAGGATCGGGTGACCACCAAATAATTGGATCTTCGGGATTGAACCAAGGGAAAATGCCCATTTCATAGGCCACTAGGAGTCGAGCGGGCGAAAGGTCACCACCTATTGCCAGAATACCATCTTCATTGGCTAGTTCAGGATTGGGAAAAGAGAGAGAGTTGTCAGGTAACCAAAAGACAGGCATTATTTATTAGTCTAAAATTTAGTAGGCGATACAGCACTTATTTAAAGCAAATTTTTCTTTAAAATGCGTGCTGCATCGCTGTGAATTCAGCAATTTGATTAGGAGTGTAAAGATAATTGTATTCTTTGACAAATCGTATTTGCTAAATCTGCTAAGACTAAAAATATGAACGCTTCACTTTCACCCCTCTGAAAATAACAATTTCCCACTGGCTTTCAGTTGCAAAACAATTCTTGGTAGTATGGCAATGAGGAGCAAAATCAAACCAATTAGTAGTAGATAAATGGGATTGAGAAAGAAGGTCTGCAAAGAACAGATGGCTAGTATAGTAACTGTAGAAAAAGGCAGAGAAAGTGCTAAAATATTGAGTGCTAAGTCGGTATTGAAGGTTTTCTTTTGTTCTCCTTCGGCATCTGCAACTGCGGAAATATGCGCAAACGGCCAGAAGCTGGTTGCGCTTTGAGGAAAAGCCACTGCGACAATCAGCATCGCCACTGGAACACTAGCTGGTAAAATGAATAACAATGTTGCACTGATTAAGAAAGCGCAAGCTGAACGAAAAGCAAGCAACATCCCAATTTTTCGGAATTGTCGCCAGTCAATTCTAACTGCCATGCCAATGAAAAGTAGTACCATAGGAGTCATTAACAAACTCATTCGACTGATACTATCTTGTAAAAAAATGGGTAGAGAGGCTAAATTCAACCCGAAGACCAGCATGAGTATAGCAATAATAATCACTGCATTCACGGGTTCTTTGATTAAAGAAAGCAGCAAATTTTTCACCTTTTCGCTCGAAGATTGCTTTTCCAAATCTTGAATACGATAGTACCAACGCATCGCTAGCAAATAAAGCACAATTAGTACAAAAACTTTATTGCCTACATCTGCCAATGCTGCCAATGCTAGGCTTTCTTCACTCGCATATTCGATGAGAAATGGAAAGCAAGATAAGCCTGGAGCAAGCGATGGCATTAGCATCATCCAAGTGCGCGCATCGTGGCTGTTCTTTTCAATTCCAAAAAGCGGTATTGACCATTTGGCAATGAAAAACATAACGAAATTGATGCCTAGTGCAATGAATGGGAGATAAAATAAACTGGGTTCAATTTTGATCTTGAGCAAAGCCACAAAGATCATTGCAGGCAACGCAATGCTTAGGATTAATATTTTGATACCCTTGAGTTGGTCTTTACTTTTTATTTTTTGTTTGAGGAAATAACCAATAACGATCAGGAATATTAGAGTGAGCGTCTTTTGTATAGCAGGATTCATAAGTGAGTTCTAATTTTAAAAGCAAAGTTTCGAGCAGCACAAGACCTCACGAAACCTTGCATCATTTTCCGCAGTAAAATCAATTCTCAAAACAGGTTAAGAAAAAAAGGTAAGACTAATCGTTAGCCCACCACCTTCTTAAAAGCGTCAACAAACATCTTCATTTCATTCATTGTGCCCATGCTTACTCGGCAATAGGGTTTTCCATGCACTTCAAAGAAGCGTACACCAATACCTTCATCAAACATTTTTCCGAGATAAGATTTGCCTACTGTGCCTTCTAATAATGGAAAGAGCACAAAGCTGGTGTAGGATGGAATGGGATCGTAGCCCAAAGATTTTAATTTATCCATTGTGAATTCACGTGCCTCGGCTGTCCATACCCTAGAATTTTCCTGAAATTTTTCATCTTTCAAACTCGCCATTGCACCTCTCAGCGTAGTCACATTCAAGCCCATCGTGGTGCGCACCATTTTCTGTATGCGTTCTAAAGTTTCGGGCAGCGCAACACCGTAGCCCATCCGTAATCCAGCCATGCCGTGAATCTTAGAAAAAGTCCTTGCTACAATGATATTTTTGCCTTCTTGCACCAATTTTACCATAGAATGCTGCTCTTCATCAGGCAAAAATTCTAAGTACGCCTCATCTACGAATACAGGTACTTTCTCTGAAACTTTGGAGCAGAAATCATAGAGTTTTTTGCTATCGGTCAGCGAACCCGTTGGGTTATTTGGATTACAGATGTAAACCAATTTAGTATCTGCATCTATTGCCTTTTCCATACCTTTCAAGTCATGCGCCCAATTGTCTGTACAAGGCACACTTTTCCATTTCGCTTTGAACGCCATAGCCGTTTTGATGAGCGACATATAAGCAGGATCGGCGGCTACGACATTGCCACCATCAATGAAGTGGACGATGGCAGTTTTCTCTAAAATATCCGTAGAGCCAGGTCCGAGTAAGACGTGATCTTTGGTGACACCTTCTTTTTCCGCGATCATATCAATCAGTTTTGCCGCATCGCCATGTCCATAGCGATTACCCAAACCAACAGATTCCATGATGGCGAGTTTTGCCATGGGTGATGGTCCAAATGGATTTTCATTGGCGAGCAAACGCGCTTTCAGTACTTCCATTTTGGGTGTGAATGCTAAACTTTTTTCCCAAGTTCTTACCCCTTCGTACCAAGTTTGTCCTGTGGGTGTTGCTTTTCCGATTAGGGAAGGTGTCACGGCTAATCCCGCTCCAATTAAGCTGGCAGAGCGTAGCCAAGTTCTACGATTGATGTTTGTCGTTGACATAAGGATATTTATTCTTTTTTCGTGAATGATTTCGTTAAAATATTGAATTTTACACTTTTTAAAACGTGATATTTGGCAAAAAGACCAATAATTACATATCTCTGAATTATAATTCCGTTATATTCAAAATTTAATTCCTTACACTGAAATTCAATTTGAATGATTAAATTATTAGAGATTCGTTTTTTGGAATTTAATCCTAAAAATTAATTGAAAACAGCTGTTTATTTTATCTGGAGAAAATGAACGGAAGGCACATTATCAAATGTGAATGAGTTGTTAATATTGATACTCATCCAATCTGGTATAGAGGATTTGGTAGGTGCTAAGTGATTTCATTTGGTCGCATTGTTTGAGAAAAATGGCAATAATGACCAAGATTTCGTTAGTTTTCTTTCAGAGGGACTCGATGCCTACCCCATTTGAAGATAAACGCTAATTTGCGTAAATAATGTTGACAGCATAAAGTCATCTAGAGCCATTCGGTAGCCACCTTGGAATATGTCTAATTTTTCTATGACACTGATGAGCAAACTAATTACTTATCTTTACCCCCATGCCAATAACTCGCCACACCTACAATAAACAATTTCTAGCAGTTCTTGACCAACTCAATTCTGCGCAGCAACAAGCCGTAGAACAGATTGAAGGACCTGTCTTGGTGATTGCAGGCCCAGGTACTGGAAAAACGCACATTCTCTCTGCGCGCATTGGTCGAATTTTGATGGAAACCGATGCGCAAGCCTACAATATTTTATGTCTGACCTTCACAGATGCTGGCGTACAAGCGATGCGCGAGCGTTTGTTGCAGTTTATTGGACCTGAGGCGCATCGCGTCCACATTTACACTTTTCATTCTTTTTGTAATAATATCATTCAAGACAATCCCGCTTTTTTTGGTTCGCACGGACTCGAACCTTTGAGTGACTTAGAGCAAATTGAAATTTTGCAAGGTATTTTACAAGAATTGCCCATCAACCATCCACTCAAACAAGGACGCTCCGATGCTTTTTTCCATCTGCCTCATTTGCAAGATTTATTTCGTTTGATGAAGCGAGAATATTGGAATGTAGAATTAGTGGAAAATCAAATTGAGGCGTTTCTGACGGATTTGCCGAATCGCCCTGAATTTATCTATCAAATTAATACCAGTCAAGCGAGAAAAGGGGATTTAAAAACGGCGCAGTTGGAAGATATGCAAGAACGCATGGAGCGACTGAAAGCTGCCGCGCGACTCTTTCCGCGCTACACCCAACAGATGCGTCGCCAACGCCGCTATGACTATGAAGATATGATTATTTGGGTGTTGAATGCTTTTGATAAGAATGTTTCGCTGCTGCGTCGCTACCAAGAACAATACCTCTATTTTTTGGTGGATGAGTATCAAGATACAAACGGTGCGCAAAACAAAGTCCTTCAGAAATTAATGGATTTTTGGCAATCGCCGAATGTATTCATCGTAGGAGATGATGACCAATCGATCTATGAATTTCAGGGAGCGCGCTTGAAAAACTTGAGTGATTTTTACGAGCGATACGAAGAAGATTTAGAGTTGGTATTGCTAACGGAAAACTATCGCTCTTCGCAGTCTTTGTTAGATAGTAGTTTTCAATTGATTGAGCAAAATGAAAAGCGACTCATCAATAATTTAAAAGATTTAGGACTAGAAAAGCGACTCAATACCAATCAGTTAGAAGAAAAAGCTGTACTTCCAAAAATTGTAGAATACCCCAATCGTTTGCAAGAAGCCGTGGACATTGTGGCGCAAATTGAAACATTGCAAAAAGCCAATTTTCCACTACAAGAAATTGCCATTATCTACGCGCAACACAAGCAGGTACGTAATCTTATTACGCTCTTAGACAAAAAAAATATTCCCTATCAAGTCAAACGAAAAGTCAATATCCTAGACGAACCGCTCATTGCTAATATCCGTCTGCTACTCGAATATCTGCAAGCAGAATATAAGCGACCGTACAGCGGCGAACATTTGCTTTTTCCTTTGCTCCATGCGGATTTTCTACAAATTGAAGCACGAGATATGGCGCTGATGAGTGCCACTTTAGCCAAAATAGATCGCCGACAACGACCGACTTGGCGCGATTTTCTTCAACAATTGGTAACGGAAGAAACAGAACTTTCCAAGCAGTTGATTTCATTATCCAAAATCCAACAACTCAATGATTTTTTACAACGTGCTTTGAATGATTATCGCAATTTTCCACTCCCAATTTTGATGGAACGCCTCGTCAATCGAAGCGGCATTTTACAGCATATTGTACAGGACGAAGACAAAGCGTGGAAACTACAAGTCTTAAAAACGTTCTTCGATTTTGCACATCAAGAAGCCAGTCGAAATCCCAAAATTAGCATTCAGCAGTTTTTGCAGATTTTGGATAATATGGAAGCCAATCGCTTGCGCTTAGAAATCAATAAAGAAACCGTAGCAGAAGCTGGTGTCCAACTGGTGACAGCGCACAGTTCCAAAGGTTTGGAATTTGATCGGGTCTTTTTACTGGATGCGGTACAGGATGCTTGGGATGGTCAAAAACGCCGCCGCAATTACAGTTTTCTACTTCCTGATACACTCACTTATTCGGGCGAAGAGGATGCTTTGGAAGCGCGCCGCCGCTTGTTTTATGTCGGTATGACGCGCACTAAAACGGCGCTCCAAATTTCGTATAGCCTTGAAAATGAGAAGAATAAGTCTTTACAGCGAACACTTTTTGTAGATGAAATTTTAGCCAATACCGATTTAGAAGTGGAAGCTAGGCAAGTACCAGCGGAACAAGTTTTGGAAGCGCAAGCCATTTTCCTTCAAAATGTGGAGCGACCGCGCTTAGCTATTTTGCCCAAAGATGAAGTTAACGCGCTTTTGGAGAATTTCCGACTGAGTATTTCAAGCCTGAATACCTACTTGCGCTGCCCGTTGAGCTTTTTATATGAGTACGTTTTGCAAGCTCCAACTTTGATGAGCGAAGCGGCGACTTATGGCGAAGCAATGCACCGCGCGTGGCAACGCTTTTTTGAGCATATGTTGAGCCGAAAAAATAAAGCTTTTCCAAGCGAAAAACGCCTAATGGATTATTTTGAGGAGGAACTCAAAAATTTACGGCATCAATTGAGCGATGATGAATTTCGTCGTCGCCTAGAAATGGGGAGAAAAAGTTTGAGTTATTATTTCCAGAATGAACTCGCCAACTGGAAAAAAGAAGTCCGGCTAGAATTTAACATCAAAAACTGCGAAATAGAAGGCGTTCCCGTCACTGGAACAATTGATAAATTGGTCTTTCTCTCCAATATCGAAGCTAAAATAGTCGATTACAAAACAGGTAAAGCTGATCCTAAAAAACTCAAACGTCCCACCAAGGGCAATCCACTCGGTGGCAGCTACTATCGTCAGTTGGTCTTCTACAAATTGCTTTTTGAAAATTATCGACCAGGTACGTATTTCGTCAAAACGGGCGAAATCATTTTCTTAGATGCCAATACGCGCGGCAATTACATTCAGAAAGACATTAAAATTAACTCGACAGATGTGCGTCATCTGACTTCGCTCATCAAAGAGACCTACGAAAAAATCCAAGCTCATGATTTCTACACAGGCTGCGGCGAACGCAACTGCCATTGGTGTAATTTTGTGAAGCGGAATGAGTTGGTGGATTCTTTGAGGGATAGAGATGTTGAGGCATTGGATGATTAGTAGCCGAAAATCATAGATGGGGTAGTTTTAGCTGCTGATTTATTTAGCTACGGATTAGTTTTATTCGACTATAAAAGTTCACAAGAATTAGTACTCATATATTTATTATGACCAATAAAAACTTTAAAACTGATATTCGTAAAAAATGGATTTAATTTCAAAATTTGAAAAAATAGTAACTTGGTTTTATATCAATGGAGAATGGGAAGATACATTTCGGAAGTTGAATAGAGTTGCAGATATCGATAGGCTTGACAAAATAAAGAAATTAACAGAAAGCGAATTACCTGATGACTTTAAAAGCCTGTATTCTAAGTATAATGGTGAAGAGAATGAGAAAGGGATAGGCAATTGGAGAGGACATACTTTTATGAGTTTAAATGAAATAATTTACGAACTGAATCTATATATTGAAAATTCAGATACAGAAGAAGGAATATCTAGTTATCCTGAAAAGGCAATAAAAATTAAATATTATCATGTTAAATGGATACCAATATTTAGTGATTATTGTGGGAATTTTATAGGTATAGATTTAGACCCAGATGAGAAGGGTAAATATGGTCAGGTAATCATTTTTGGTAGAGATGAAGCCCCGAATATCGTAATAGCTAACTCTTTAAATGACTTTTTTGATTTTAATCTTGATTTAATGAATAAAGGTGGGGATGTATTTAAAACAGAGAAACACTTGCACGATATTTATAGGCAACTAAAAGTTAAATAAAAATATCAGACTACAGTAACGAATAAAACTACTCACTCAAAGTTGCCGCAATATGCAAAAGTTCATCTTTTATATTTTTCTCATGCTTACTTTTTCCTCTACTTCCCAAAGCCAACGCCTTCGCGATTTCAACATCAAAACGGGTGTCCTCCCAACAGGAAAATGGAATGCCATCACCGATGTAGAAGGCGTCAAAGTGGGGCATAAGACTTTAGTGAAAGGTAAAAGAATACGCACAGGAGTCACTGCTATTCTGCCTTACGATGGTAATATCTTCCAAAAAAAAGTACCTGCGGCGATCTATTTGGGAAATGGCTTTGGAAAACTGATTGGGTACTCGCAAGTAGAAGAACTAGGAAATTTGGAAACGCCCATTATTTTGACCAATACTTTGAGCGTTTCAACAGCAGCGGATGCCTTAATTGATTACACTTTTTCCCTCGAGGAAAACGCGGATGTCCGCTCTGTTAATCCAGTAGTCGGTGAAACTAATGATGGTTTTTTGAATGATATTCGAGCTAGAACTATCCAGAAAAAGCATGTGCTACAAGCAATTGAAATAGCCAGTACTGGTAAAGTTGCAGAAGGAAATGTGGGCGCAGGAACGGGAACGCGCTGCTTTGGATTTAAAGGAGGTATTGGTACTTCCTCCAGAAAATTACCTGAAAAATTGGGTGGCTATACCGTTGGTGTTTTAGTGCAAAGTAACTTCGGTGGCGTCTTGCAAATTGGTGGTGTTCCAGTTGGTGTGGAATTGGAGAAATACTATCTAAAAGACCAACTCAATGAAGATGCGGACGGCTCTTGTATGATAATCGTAGCAACGGATGCGCCACTGGATGCTCGGAACTTGAAACGACTGGCGAAACGCGCGATGTTGGGCTTGGCGCGCACAGGTGGCATTGCTTCCAATGGCAGCGGAGATTATGTCATTGCCTTTTCCACCGCTCCAGATCTGCGTATTCCATATCGCATTGAACAAGCAACTTACACACAAGAAGTATTGCATAATGATCGCATGTCTCCTCTTTTTCTGGCGACTATTGAAGCCACCGAAGAAGCCATTCTCAATTCTCTTTTTGCGGCAGAGCCTATGGAAGGGCATCGAGGGAAAGTAGATGCTCTTCCAGTAAATCAAGTATTAGAGATTATGAAAAAGTATGGAAGGTTAGATTAAAATGCTCTACCAATTCTCACTTTTTAACTGTCCTTCTCTCCACTCTTGATAAGCATAAACTGCTGCTCCAATAGCACCTGCTTTGTTACGGAATTGTGCAATTTTGATTGGAAAATGTACATCTAATTGCTCTTCGTATTCGCTGTATTTCTTGCTGCCGCCACCACCTAAGATGACTAAGTTAGGAGAAATAATACGATCCAAATGATTCAAGTACTCATTGAAACGTTTGCCCCATTTTTTCCAGGATAAATCTTTTTCTTGTCGTGTTTTGTCAGAGGCGTAGTGCTCTGCCTTCATGTCTTTGAGGAACAGATGTCCGAACTCTGTATTGCGCACAATTTTTCCATCTGTGAAAACCGCTGAGCCCAAACCCGAACCAATCGTAATCAATACAGCTGTTCCTTGTGTTCCTTTGGCTACTCCAAATTCTAATTCTGCAATCCCCGCAGCATCTGCATCATTCACCGCAATGACGGGACAGCCTATTGCTTCGCTAAAGGTTTCTTCGATATTCGTACCAATCCATTCCTTACTAATATTGGCAGCCGTTTTTGCTACTCCGTTGATGACAACAGCTGGAAAACCAACTCCAATCAAGCCACTTTTCCACTTGTGCATTCTGCATAATTCTTTCACAGCTTTTGCCATTGCTTTGGGCGTAGAAGGTTTAGGGGTTTCTACCCGCAAGCGTTCTGTGAGCATTTCGCCAGTGTGAATATCCACCACGCCACCTTTTATTCCTGATGCGCCAATATCTATTCCAAGAACTTGATTAATTTCCACGTTTTGATAGTTTTAGTTGAGTGTTTTGAGGAGAATTTTGAAGTTTTAAAGCCTTCAAAAATTCTTATTTCTGAACCAATTTACTTTATAACAATTACCTCCATTTGAATATCCGTCGTAGGGCGATTTCTCTGATCTTTTTCAGCAGTTGCAATTTTTTCTACTACATCCAAGCCTTCCACCACTCTCCCAAAAACCGTATATTGACCATCCAAAAAAGGATAGCCACCATTTTTTAAGTAGGTCTCTTTTTGTGCTTCCGTATATTTGATTCCATTTCTGCGCTCCACAGTGGATAGCATATTTTCTTGCACCGTTCTTCCATGCACAATATAGAATTGTGAGCCAGAGGATTTTAGTTCAGGATTTACATTATCAGGCATTCTCGCCGCGGCTAGTGCACCTCTAAAATGAACGTTTTCATCCAAGATTTCTGCTTCCACTTGATAGCCTGGTCCACCCGTCCCAATCGCTTTTCCCGCAATTGCATTTTTGGAAGTTGGATCACCACCTTGTATCATAAAATTCTCGATGACGCGATGGAACAACAAACTGTCGTAGAATCCTTCTTCTGCTAATTTAATAAAATTATCGCGATGCTTGGGCGTAGAATCAAATAATTCTAGCAAGATATTGCCTTGAGCAGTTTTTATTTGTACCAGACAAATTTCGGGTGCTTTGATGACTACATTTTTGGTCGCCGTTCTGATCTTTTTCCCCTTTTTCGCTTTCAGTTCTACTTGATAGTTACCCGAAGTCAAATAGCGATGTGAAGGCTCGGATAGGCTAGAAGTATCGCCATCCCCAAAGTCCCATTCGTATTGTTCTGCTTTTTCGGATTCATTCTCAAATTTGACTACCGCAGGTGCAATTGCTTCTTCTGTCTGATAAGTAAACCTTGCAGTTGGTCCACAACTGACCATAAAAATACTAATGACTGCAAAAAATAGATTGATTTTATTCATGCTAAGTAAAATGACTTTTTATTAAAAGGGTGAATCTCTTCGAGAATATAACAAAAGGTTCTTGAGGGCGAAAATCATCAATAGTGTTTACATAAGTTACATCCAAGGTCGAATAAGTCTACTATGTAATTTATGTGAAAATACTATGTGACTATGTGGTAAAAAATCACCTGATTTTAATCGTCTTGATCCTAATATCTTCAAGCGGACGATTGTTCCTATCCTTTGCTGCTTTAGTTATTTCATCCACGACTTCCATTCCCTTCACTACTTCTCCAAAAACGGTGTATTCCCCATCCAAAGACGGATAGCCACCGATTTCCTTATACAATTTTCGCTGTGCTTCACCGTAAGTAAATCCTCTTGAGCGAGCAATCCTATCTAATTGCTGATCGGTGACGGGGGAACCTTGTACGATGAAAAATTGAGAACCAGAAGACTCCTTTTGAGGATTGAAACGATCAGGTTGTCTAGCAGCAGCAAGTGCGCCTCTGAAATGAACCGACCCAATTTCTGCGGGGATGGTATAACCTGGTCCGCCGCCGCCTAGTACTTGACCAGACGTTGCAGTTTTAGAATCAGGATCGCCACCTTGAATCATAAAGCCACCCATTACGCGATGAAATAGTAAATCATCGTAATAGCTTTCTTTCACCAATTTGATAAAATTGTCTCGGTGCTGTGGAGTACTATTATATAGTTTCAATTCAATATTGCCGAATTCGGTCTCTATTTCAGCATAAGTATTTCCATCCTGATTGCAAGACCATAAAAAAATCGGAAGGATTGCTATCCAAATCCATTTCATAATTCGTTTTCTTTAAAATAAGCAATGACTTTTTCTTTCAAAAGCAATTCTTGCGCTTTTACACCGTCAATATTCAGCGGCTGCAAACTTTTATAATGTGGCCAACCATCTGCATCTCTTCCTTCAAACTCAAAGTAGCCGTCCTCACTCAATAATTGACAAACGGCAATGTGCATCAAATCTTGCTTTTCTTCCTTAGAAAAGGTGGGTTGCACTCGTCCTAATTCTTGCACACCAATCAAAAACAGAATGGCATTCAGATCGGGCAAACGCTCTTTGTTCATAGCATCTTTCACCAAATGTTGAACACGCAGCCACTCAAAATCTAATTCCCATCTTTCCATTTGCTTAGTGATTAATTTACGGAGCATTTTTGGGTTTATGCTTGTACTTCAATTGCTGATAAATAATCCACCGCCCCAATGCGCTCGCAAAGATATAAATATCGTTTATTTGTTGAAAAGGAAGTGTTTTAAATTAGGCGGGTACGAAGTTTTGGGATTGAAACGCGGATCAGATAGATTGAATAGATCATGGACGGATTTTTTAATACAAAGTAGACTGCTAGATTAAAAGATATGAGATAGGAGACGCAAAATACTCGTGTTCAATTTCTTATATCAATCCCATCATGTACTATTTTGAGATTTCGTATTGCCACCATTCTAAATCATTTTGATCGCAACTCGTTCCTTCTTTTTCCCAAAAACAAAAAGCCAATCGAAGTGATAACCGCTACAATCAAAAAGGAGTACTTAAAGTTACTAGGATTGTTAGCATAAGTATAAGCACTCAACAACGCACCCGTTCCAATCGCTACTTCCAAGCCGATATACACCGCTGCCATTGCCCTACCTCTTCTTTCATCGTCAGCTCGATCAATTGCCCAAGCAAAAACGGCTGGTCCAGCAATGCCCGCAGAAAAACCAATACAACCTGAAGCAATTAATAGTTGCGTGGGCGTACTAACAAATCCCATAAAAGCATAAGAAGCGGCTAAAAGCAAAACTGCAACACGCAGCACAGGAATACGACCATAAATATCTGAGGTTTTGCCAGCAACCAATCTGGAAGTCAATGCCATCAAGGTTAATGTGGTGAAAAATAAGCCTTTATTAGCAATCCCCAAATGGTCGCTTTGATCGGGAACAATGGTTAGCATGGCACCATATCCAAAGTAGGTGGTAATGCAAATAATGGCAGGTAAAAGTGCGGAGCGATCTATAATTTCGTTCTTTTTTAGTTTTAGGATACGGGGGTGGAAAGGTTGTTTATTGGGTAGAGTTTCTTTGAGGCGCGTCAAAATCAGAAAAGACAGCAGCGCAAAGCCAGAAGAAGTAAAAAATAGAGCTTCCAAGGAAAATTCTAAGACCAACCAAGAACCAATTGGTGGAGAAATGGACGCTCCTGTATTCATGCAAATTCCTAGAATGCCCATTGCTTCTCCTCTCCGATGAATGGGAACGCGATCTGCAGCATAGGCAACGGTTGCGGTTGGACTGAAACCTGTGGAAAAACCGTGCACCAAGCGCAAGAGCAAAAAGCCCGAAACACTCGTCAAAATAGGGTAGAGGAGACTACAAACAAAACAGACCAAGATACCCACAAAAATAACTGGAATTCGCCCGATGGTATCTGCCAGTTTTCCACTAAATGGTCTTGAAATACCTGCTGTTAAGGTAAAAAGTGCAATAATCAGTCCTTTATAATCTTCGCCGCCCAAACTGGTCAAGTAGGCAGGCAATTCAGGAATAATCATGTTGAAACTGGCGGAAAAAAGGACGTAGCTGGCGCAAAGAGTAAGAAATGGTCGAGTGTAGAGACGCGCTGTGGTTGTTGTCATCCGCAAAAGTAATGATTTCGCTTAATCTGTTTATTTGAAAATAAAGAGGGTGTGTCCGAAACTACAGTTATATCGAAAATAGTGTGAAATAAACACTCCGATCTCTGTTCCTTTCAACTCATGGCGGCATCGAACCGCCATGAGTTGATCAAGGTTTCCAAAGGGCAAAAAATGGCTAGAAAGCCATTTTTTGTCCTTTGGAAACCTCGATGGAATTGGATGGACTCGATGTCCATCCAATTCCAAAACAAGCCGCTCTAAGAAAGTACCATCACCCATTCGTACAATCTATTATTGTTCTATGAACAACATTCTCTATTATTTCTTAAATTGTGGAATAAAATTAAACACTATGCGATCTATACTGATTTGCCTATTTACCTTTTTTACGGCGATAGTTTTTGCCCAAACCCCTCGCCTTATTTTACCTTCCACCACCGACCCCAATATCACAACCATTGATAGCTTACATTATATCTATACACCAGAAGGAACAGCACAGAATCTGCTTTTCGTGTTCTTGCCTGGCACAGGCTCAACACCTTCCAATTATGAACGGATAAGCGAAGAAGCCGCGAATTCAGGTTTGCACGTCATCAATTTGGCGTATCAAAATGATATTTCTCCCAATTCTTTTGGGATTTGTGCCTTTTCTTCGGACATCACTTGCCACGAACGTTTTCGCGCAGAAATTTTTGATGGCATTGATCGAAGTAGTTCTGTCGTAGTTACGCCAGCGAATAGTACCCAAAATCGTTTATTGAAAGCACTACAATACTTAGATCAAAATTTCCCAAACGAGGGTTGGGGACAATATTTGAATAATGGCGAAATCGTTTGGTCGAAAATCAAATTGGGCGGACATTCGCAAGGTGGAAACCATTCTGGCTACATCGGAAAAATCGTCGAATTGGAGCGCGCGCTGATGTTTGCCAGTAACGATTGGATGTATTCCTTGGGACGTACTGCTGCTTGGATGTCTTCGGATGGATTGACGCCGCCGACGCGCTACTTTAGCTTTGCGCATCAAGGAGACGAGATATTTCCTTACAACCTGATGGTTAATTCATGGAGCGATTTGGAAATGGACGTTTTTGGCGCACCCGTACAAGTAGAAAACTCCAATCCACCTTACGAGCAAACTCGAACTTTATTTTCTGCAACTAGCTTTCCTTTTCAAAATCACAGTGCTGTAGTTTCTGATGGTGCGACGCCAATTAGCAATGGTGAACCCACCTACACTCCCGTTTGGCGATATATGCTGAATAAGCCAGTGGAAGACGTGCAAGTGGCTGCGAAGGGAAGTTTGGAAGGTGCATACGAAAGCAATGTCAATTTGATGAGAGATGATTTAAGAGACAAGAGTTTGATTTCGATTCAAGAGCCTTTCTCTGCACTAGGTCTAAGTGGAAATGGTGAAATGATTGAAAATGGCGTACTGAATGTAACTGGAAATGATGCGATTGTAGATTGGGTATTGGTAGAAATTGAGGATGAGGATGGCAGCATTTTTACGCGCGCTGCGTTGTTGCAAAGAGATGGAGATATTGTAGATATGGACGGAACTTCGGCGGTTACTTTTAATGGTGTTTTGGAAGAATTTTACCAAGTGAGTATTCGTACTCGGAATCATTTGGAAGTCAAAACAGCGGAGCAGATTTTATTACGTGCGGAGTAGAAGTATTTTATCCAAATTATTGAAAATTAAGACTCTGCGAACTCTGCGTGAGCCTACTTGTAGATAGATATAGTATATACAATCAAATGAACGAAAACGAACAACTCAATAAACATTGTCTAAACTGCCAGCAAGCACTAGCAGCAGATGCCAAATATTGTCACAACTGTGGACAAAAAGTGACCGATGGCAGAGTGACGATGAAAGAGTTGTTTCGTGAGTTTCTGGATTCTGTTTTCAACATTGATACCAAGTTTTTTAGGACGATTGGGAATCTGTTTATTCCAGGAAAGCTGACGGTTGAATATTTCAGGGGCAAGCACAAATACTTTTTGCAGCCGATTCGCTTGTTTTTGATTATGACCATTTTGCTGGTGGCGGCATTTAGCTTCCTTCTTCGAGATAAACAACAAGCTAATACGGGAGATAAACTATTTGAGTGGCGAGAACAGCAGCACATTCACGATATGATTCTATCCGTGGATACCATTCGAGAACAGATAGCTTCAGAATTTGAAATTCCTATTGCAAGACAAGCAGTAGATACCTTCTATCAAAGGATTTTGACTTACGATGTCAACTTCAGAGATACTATTCAAATGCCTTTCTCTGTTTTTGGAGAAAATATGCGCTTTGCAAGGGTAGATTACAACCAATTGTCTGAAAATGAGCTAATTGAGCAATATTATCCAGAGCGTAATTTTCTCGCCAATTTGATTCGAAGGCAAGAATTACGTTTTGTGAATTCCAATCAAAATGTCGTCCAATTTTTGCTCGGAAAAATCACTTGGCTGGTCTTCATCATTATTCCCATCTTTGCTTTATTCCTGAAATTACTTTATATTAGAAAAGATTTCTACTACGTAGAACATCTTATCTTTTTATTTCATGTCCACACTTTAGTTTTTCTTTGGGCGGTTCTCATTATTTTATTAGACAGCGTATTGCCAGAAGCTGTGCAAGCTACGTCTATATTTCTGATTGCAATCTACATCGTGTTTGCTATGAGACGCTTCTATCAACAAAGGTGGTGGAAAACAATCGTAAAGTTCTTTGTTACTCATTTCGCTTATTGGTTTGTAATGATATTTGGAATTATACTGACTGCATTTCTGAGTTTAGGGATCGGGTAAAAAATAATCTACCCAATGAAATTAAAAAAAGCATAATATATTGTGCAAAAAAAGCAATGAGGATATACTTACATCCATCAGTTATATCAAGTTTTAATTCAGCCTTAGAAAAATTAACTGGCT
>JBCDFY010000110.1:0-23395 GCA_039176995.1 Bacteroidota bacterium | reverse complement strand
TTCGTGTGTTCATTTCTAGCAACAGAACCAAAGATATAGGCTGATTTCACAGGTTGATGCAGAAAATATTCCCTAACAATATTGAGTAGTTCTTCTTTAGATTTTTGCTCTTTTAGATTTTTATTCTTCTTTGTTGGAGCAGAAGGTTGATAGATAGCAACTTCCTCCAAGAAAGTTTCTGTTTTTAACAGACTTTCGTAGGATTGGTGAGATATTTTTAGCACTGATAAAAAGTGAGTTATTTCTTTTTCAGTAAGGTTTTTCTTTCCAAGTTCTACTCTAGAGACATAGCTTTGACTCTTTTCTAGCTTTTCAGCTAAAACTGCTTGCGAAAAACCTTTTCGCTTTCTCAACACCCTTAAAATTTTACCAGTCGCCGTTTTCATTTTTGAAAAACCTGTATTCTGTAGAAACGTGACGAATTTCAATCTCGTTCAACTTAGAGTACTAAAAAATCCGTCCAAAATCCCTTCCATCCGTCTAATCTGCGTTCCAATCCTATACCTCAATCCACCACACACCTCAAACTATCAAAGCGATTCCCTATTCTCTCCAACATATTATAATTCCCTATTTTCTCCTCCAAATCGAAATCATAAAACTGATACTTCGGCGTGTAGAGCACGGTATCCCAATAAATCGTTTGTGGCTCGGTCGCGCGCAAATCATTAGTTTCCACCATCCAGTTTTTCAGTTCTTTGCGAAGGGTTTTCAGAGTAGCAGCATATTGCTTTTCTTTTGCTAAATTATTCAACTGAAAAGGATCTTTTTGCAACTCGTACAATTCTTCCGCTAGTCGTTTCTCGAAAGTCAACTTAAAATAATCAATAGGCTGCGATTCGCCTAATTTATTCATTATCAGAAACTTAGAAATAGAATTATCTACATCACCGTATTGTCCAACGGAAATGTGAGTGCTCGGATCGCCAGCAGGATGACGATTGGGTTCAAAGTTGCGGATGTATAGAAATTCCTTCGTTCGGATAGCTCGACAAGGGTAGCTCAAATCTCCTTTTCGGACATTGGCGTGTCGTTCACGTTCTACAAAAACGCGACTGCGATCAATTTTACTGGGCTTTCCATTCACTGTATTCCAAAAGCTATTACCTTCTACATCTTCTGGAATCGCTACACCTGCAGCTTCCAAAAAACTCGGTGCAAAATCTACGAAACTCACAAAGTCATCCATCACTGTTCCTGCTTCAATTTTATTCTTCCAATAAATCGCCAGAGGCATCCGCGTACCGTAATCGTACAAATTCGCTTTTGCTCTTGGAAAAGGCATTCCATTATCACTCGTCATCACGATAATGGTATTCTCCAACTCACCTGCTGCTTCCAATTGCTGAATGATATTGCCACATTCTCGATCAAAACGCTCGACTTCAAAATAGTAATCCAACATATCGTTGCGTACACATTCTACATCTGGTAGAAATTCAGGGACTTTGACTAAATCTCTCGACATTCCGCTTCGCACGCCAGTATTCGTTTCATAAACTCGATGCGGGTCAGAACTCCCAAACCAAAAGCTAAACGGTTGATCTTTAGGTTTTTGACTTATAAATTCTCCAAAGGAGACATAATCTTTTCCCGCTGGATTATGCTTATAACCACCCGCTTTATAATCTCCTGGTGCCCAACCTTTTCGTTCTTTTCCAGTGAAATATCCAACTTTTTGTAGCTCGCTCACCCAATTTAGAAACTTATCAGGAAAGACTGACCATAAATTCCCTGCACTTTCATTTTGATGCGGATAGCGACCTGTCAAAATGGAAGCGCGCGAAGGAGAACAGGAAGGCGAAGCACAATAGGCATGATGAAAAAGTGCGCCGTTTTTCGCCAAGAAGTCGAAAGTAGGTGTTCGCACTACTTTATCTCCATAGATACCTGCATGAGGATAGGACCAATCATCAGCGATTAAGAAAAGGATATTAGGCGGTTTTTCTTCTGAAACTAGATCGCTTACACAAAACAAAAGCAACAATAGGATGTACTTCATAAAAGGAGCATTTTTTCAAAACTACCAATTTTGACAATGAAATACCAAATAAGCTCAACAATTCAAGCGATTCTTCGGAAAATCTCCTTGCTTTGTCTATAATTGATGCAGAAAATGCGCAAAGTCAGCACTTTGCAGCAAAAAACGACACAAAATATGATTAACGCAATTATCGTAGATGATGAGCCTTTAGCTCAGGACGTATTAGAAACCTACATCAATAAATTTCCGAATATTAACTTGGTCGCCAAATGCGACAATGCCATCGCTGCCAATCAAGCACTAAAAGAACATCAAGTAGATTTGATGTTTTTAGATATACAAATGCCGCAATTAACAGGCACAGATTTTTTGCGCTCTTTGAGTCAACCACCGAAAGTCATTTTCACAACTGCTTATTCTAATTATGCACTCGAAGGCTTCGAATTAGATGCGGTTGACTATCTTCTGAAACCTATCTCTTTAGACCGTTTTGTTAAAGCGGTTAATAAAGCTGCCGACCAAATTGAATTGGAGCGAAAAGGGGAAACAACTTCTGCTTCTAATGAAGAAGAACAAGATTTTATTTTTGTGAAAGCTGATAAAAAATTGGTCAAAGTCAAATTTGATGATATTATTTACATTGAAGGACTGAAAGATTATGTCATCATCCGTATGGATGGGCAGCGGATTATTACTTTGCAGACTATGAAGAGTTTGGAAAGCAAGCTACCGAGTCACCTGTTTCAGCGCATTCACCGTTCCTACATCGTTTCACTAGATAAAATAGATGCCGTGGTTGGTAATATGGTGGAAGTGCAAGAGAAAGGAAAGGAGAAGCACCTACCAATTGGTAAAAATTATCGAGATGAATTACTAAAAATTGTGAATCAGAATAAGATTTAGATCATAAACTTTTTGTACAAAAGAGCTGAATCTACTAGATTTGGCTCTTGCTGTTTGTGACCTTGCGTACTTCTACTGCAACCATAAAAATAGCTGTTGTCATCTAATCGGCAATTCAAGCAACCATCTTCGCCATCAATTCCTTCATTAATTTATAGGCTACCATAGCCGTCATATTGTTCAAATCACGCATCGGATTGTACTCTACAATATCTGCACCAACTACTTCAACTGGAATGCGCTGAATAATTTCTAGGAGCTGTCTCGTAGACATTCCGCCAGGTTCATGATGAGAGACGCCAGGTGCAAAAGCAGGGTCAAGTACATCCAAATCCAACGAAATATAAAGTGGAGATTCTAAAGTTTCCAAAAAATCGTCATTGAAATCTTTCATTTCAATGACATTCACTTTATACTTCTCCGCTTGTTCTCTTTGATGTGCATTAAATGTACGAATGCCAACTTGCGTCAAAGACTTCATCAAGCCCTTTTCCATGATTCGAGCAAAAGGCGAGGCATGAGAGTAGGGATTGTCATCAAAGTTGCCGTACAGATCGGCGTGTGCATCTAAATGTAAGATATTCAGTGATGTGTAGCGTTTGGCAAAAGCACTGATAATTGGATAAGTGACGGAATGGTCGCCACCAAAAGAGAGAACTTTACTACCGTCTTGTAGCAATTCAGAAAGATTAGTCTCAATAGTTTGAAAGGCTTTTGCTGCATCCGTCGTCTCAAACTTCAGATCACCAAAATCATGATATACTAGAATTTCAGCCACTTCCAAACCATTTTCTGCGTAAGTATTTGCAGAACCTTCTCCTTCCATGAGTCGAATACGTGTAGGTGCATAAGCAGCACCTTTCAAGAAAGACGAATTAGCATCAAACGGAATTCCAATGAGTTTAATCATTTGTTTATTTTGGCTCAAAGATGAATAGCTTCATTAAAAAAGCGATAGGTCTCCTTGACGTGCTCCTGCCAATAAGACCATTCGTGTCCACCTCCAAATTCCTGATAGTGATGCTTGATTTCTAATTCAGTCAATTGCTGATGCAGCAAACGATTGGGTTCAATTAGTTCATCCGAAACGCCACAATCGAAGCGCAATGCAGGCAAACGATCTCGGTTTTTCTTCATCGCATCAATCACATCAGGCAAATTTGTGTGTCTAGAATACTCTTCCAAAGGCTCTTCCACGAAAAGCGTCATTTGCTCTAACTTCGTGATGGAACTATGCCCCGAAATCGCTCGAAATTTTTCAGGAGATCTCGCACCTAACATCAATGCACCATAACCACCCATAGATAATCCGCCAATGCACAGAGGCGATTTCAAACTCGCTTCTGGAATATTTTCTGTAATTGCTAAAGGCACATCTTCCACAATCCAGCGATCAAAATTTTTGTGATGATGCGAAAAGTAAGCAGAACCATCGCCCCACAAGCCATCTGAAGGCATCGCAATGATCGCAGGTTCAATTTCACCACTTTCCATCATTTGTTTAGCAGTATGCGCTGCACCTCCTTTCATCGCCCAAATCCACGCGCTACCATAAACACCATGAAGTAAAATATAGATCGGTAAATCAGTAATTCCTTCTGTCACCTCAGGTGCGAAAAGGCAAATATCTCCACGTCCTTTCAGATTAGGCGTTTTGATGGTGAGAAAGCGAATACCATTGCTTTCGTAAGGGGTGTCGGAAAGTTCTATGGTGCGGAAACTACTCATACTTTAATTGATTTTTTTGACACGGATTGAATGGATCAAACAGATTCTTTGTAGGTCATGTACTTGTGCTTCTAATTTTTTAGACTCTGATCTTTCAAGTTTCCTAACTTGGAAGTAGTATCATCGCCGTTTCCCAACGGCAGACGATACGTGTTCGTTGGGAAACGAGAAGATGCGCGTATTAAGTTAGGAAACTTAATACATCATTTTTTCCATTGCTATGCGGTTGATTCCTTAATCTTTAGTCTGTATCCTTGTAGGATTGGCAGTACTTACTTTTAATCGAATACAATAACACCCTTTGCATTTCTACCTGCTAACATATCATCGAAACCTTGTTGAAGATCTTCTAATTGATAAGTCCGCGTCACCAATTCTTCTAGCATTAAATCTCCCTTTTCATATAATGCTTCAAATTTAGGGAAATCAATATCTGGTTTTGCACCACCATACAATGGATTAATGTATATTTTATCCCATTCAAATAAACGCATATCCACCATAATCTCTTGCTCGATACCACTTACTTGTACGGCTGTTCCTGCATTACGTATCATAGCCAGAGGGGCTACGCCTAGTTCAGGAACAGCTGTACATTCAAAGGCATAATCTGCACCTCTACCGTCGGTCATACCTTTTACAATCTCAGCAGCATTTAGCAATCCTTTGTCTGCTCTATCCGCTAAAATTATATCTGTTGCACCAAATTGCTTTGCCATTTCAAGGCGGATTGGATTCACATCAATAGCAATAATTTTGGCTGCCCCAGAAATTCTAGCTCCTTGAACTACATTTAAACCTACTCCTCCTGTTCCTAAAACTACTACTGAGCTTCCCCACTCTGGTTTGGCTGTATTGAATACCGAACCACATCCAGTCATTACTGCACAGCTAATCGTGGAAGCACCTTCAAAGGATAACTTCTTAGATGTTTTTTTCACCACACCCGAAGATTTTACGAGCGCATATTCGGAAAATGTACCTAAGTTAAAAGAACGCTCTATGGGCTTATCATTCAAAGTAGTGGACTCAAAAGTTGGATGTCCTTCTGAAATTTTACCTGCATGACTTGCTAAAACTGGAGAATTACGCTCATCAATATTTTGATTTCCCATTTGACATTGGAAATCATCATAAGACGGAGTTGCCCAATTTAAAATTACCTCGTCACCAATTGCTACTTTTGTCACTCTATCACCAATGGCTTCCACAATTCCTGCTCCTTCATGTCCCATAACAATTGGCATTCCCCAATTTAAGGAGTCATAATCGGTATGGCATATTGCAGCAGCTTTAACTTTAACTAGTACTTCGTCTCTTTGAGGTGCATGAATTTCAGTTTCTTCTATCTTGAAAGTTCCATCGCCTGGTGCAATTATCGCCTTACATCTTATCGTGTCCATATATAGTTTTTAACTGCGTTATTGTTCCTTACTATTTTTGGATGGTGGGTTAAATCAGTGGATTAAGACTTGTCAAGTTTTGTAAACTTGGTAAGTCTAAGCTGATAAATCAACGGGTTTGACCCACTACCTATTTTTGTTTGCTTATAGTTTGTTCTTAAGTAGCCTTCGTAATTGCCTAACTCGTTTGGCATAGACCACCTGCTAAACAAGTTGTGTTATTACTGATATGAAGAAATCTAATTCATACAGCTATCTTTCCAAGCCTTTTAGCCCATCAATCGCATTGTACAAAGTCAGGTCGTAACCCGATGGAACAATGGAAATATAATTGTTTTTCAATGCCCAAAGATCACTGTCCTCCTTCTCATCCTCTAGCTTAAATTCACCTGTCAACCAATAATAAGGAACTCCTTGCGGGTCTTTGGCTTCCACAAATTTTTCTTCCCAGCGACCTTCTGCTTGTCGGCAAATTTTGATGCCTTTAATCTCTGACTGCTCCACATTCGGGATATTGACATTAATCAATTTGCAGTTGTCGGGCAGACCTTCCTCAAGTGCGTGGAGCATAATTTTTTTGATGAATGGTTTGGCGTGTTCAAAATTAGCTTCCCAAGAAAAATCGAGGAGCGAAAAAGCGATAGAGTTAATACTCTCCAAAGCTGCTTCCATTGCAGCGGAAACGGTTCCTGAATATAGAATATTGACAGATGCATTCGAGCCGTGATTGACGCCCGAAACACATAAGTCAAAAGGGCGTTCCTTCATAGCAACGTACTTCGCCAATTTTACACTATCCACGGGGGTGCCAGAACATTCGTAGGCAAGCAAGCCATCGAAAACATCCACTTGGCGTAGTCGGATGGGATCGGAAATCGTGATGGCATGACCTTTAGCAGATTGTGGAGAATCGGGTGCAACAACGATTACGTCTCCAATTTCTCTTGCTACTTCGATCAGAGCTTTGATGCCTGGCGCAGCGATTCCATCGTCGTTGGTTACTAAAATTAATGGCTTTTGTTCCATAGTTTGACTTTAATTTTTAGGCACGCAAAGATAGGACTTCATAAAGGAAACCATGAATTATAGGAGAGGAATTATAAGTTTAAAATATACAATACTATAAAGGTATAAAATTGTGAATATCAGTAGTTTGAAATTAGTTTATCTATGTAAGTTGATAGAACTTTACATCAGTTTAGTAACTTTTTGAAAATCAAAACTCTGCGAACTCTGCGTGCCACATTTTTGGGAATTACAATCTATGATTTTCAAGAAGAAATCCAATCCAAAAGCAAGTCATTTTTCCCTTCCATTTCCTTGAAGCGATCTTTCTCTTTTTTTTCTTCATCACTCTTACACAAAGACTTCAACAGTTTCACATCATTATTCCATTGCATTCCATCAAAAAACTCCAAGCCTCTAAAATCTCTTGCTTTATAAAGTGCTGATTTTCCGTAGCAAGTTCCTAGATAAACATGAGCCAATCCTTTTTCTTTTGCCCAATGCAAACTGCGCCACATAATCCATTTTCCGATTGGATACTCTTTGAGTAAGGACGTATCGAAAAACGCATACCAATAGTGAAAAAAGTTATCGTGGATAATGGCTAGAACATAGCCTGTTACTTTTCCATTGCTTGTGAAAGTCAAAACAGTATTAGCACTTTCTCGCGCTAAAATATACTTCAAACGTTCTCCATCCATGGCATTATTAGAAAAGCGTTCTTGAGCATATACCAAGCAGAAATCGAAAAAATCAGGTTGATTCATTAACTCTTCTTTTGGAATTGCCTTCACTTGGATATCCAAATGCTCCATCTTGCGATGTACGCGTCTATTTTCGGAAGTATCTGCAAAATTGGACAGATCAACACGCAGACTTCGCGCTAAATAATAAGTCTCTAAAGTCAGAGAAGGATCGCTAGAGTAGGGAAGGAAGCCTTTATCGTATATTGTGGGCAAGTCGCTATTGCTTTCTTTCACTGCATAAACTGCATAGTTGAAAGTATAGCTTGAATAATCATTATTGCTTTCAGAAAAGAAAATCTTCATGTATTTTATGATTGTATGGTTTAATACACTGTAAACTAAGTTTTATGCAATTTTTAACCAGAGGAGTTTGAGGAAGAAAAGCGGTTTTGAAAAAACCGCTTTTCTTCCTCAACACCTTTTCCGCCGCCATCTTCGACGGCGGCGAGTGTTTTTTTGAAGCTCGAAAAGCTAAGGCTTTTCTCGCTTCTCAAAATTTAAATAAACTTAGATTACACTGTATTCAAATAGTGTAACGTAGGTTTTATTTAATTCTTACGTCCTTTTTTGATGGTGGGTTAAATCAGTGGATTAAGACTTGCCAAGTTTTGTAAACTTGGTAAGTCTAAGCTGATAAATCAACGGTTTTGACTCACTACCCTTTTTTTTTGCGCGCTTTGCGGCGCACAGGTTTTTTAGAGAGGCAAAGAAAAAGGGTTTGAAACAGTCAGCCAACAAAAAGAATGGGGATTTTTCAATTTTTCTTGAAATATTATTTGCTACTCTTCTTGTTGGAGACCTCAAGAGGAGAGAACAATTGCGTAGTATCAGATGGAGAGAACAAATAAGGCTCAATATGTTGCTGAATAGCTGTTTTCAGTAAATTTAGAATCTTTTTCTTGACAAAATGCCGATGTACCAATAAGCCAACTGATCGAACTGGAACAGGTGCCTCAATTTGCCAAAGGTGCTCACGTTGTTGCTCAGAAAGCCCTAAGGTAGCAAGTTGAGGCAAAAAACTAATCCCCTTATTATTATCTACCAATTTTACCAAGGTATCTACTGTACCAGATTTGTAGTTCAAATTTCTTTTGCTGGTCGTCATTTCCTTTTTGAGCTTACAAATCTGTTCTACTTGTACTCTCATACAGTGTCCTTCTTCTAATAACCATAAGCGTCGGGCATCAATTTTTTTAATGCTGACCGCTTTTGAATAGCTGCTTTCTTGAGCATCATAAAACAAAAAGGGCTCTTCGTACAATGGAATTTCCTCTAATTTTGGATTGTTCAGGGGAAGAGAAACAATGCCAATATCTAGCTGACGTTTCTCAAGATGGTCTACAATTTTTTCCGTCGTGATCTCACTGACTTCAAACTGAATATTTGGAAACTGCTCCACAAATTTATTTAGAAACAAAGGTAAGATGTAAGGACCAACTGTTGGAATCGCGCCAATCCGTAAAGTGCCCGCCAGTTCTCCTTTCAAATCACTGACTACTTCCTGCAGCATGTTTAGTTCACGAGCAATGACTTTGAGTTGTTCAATAATCTTTTCCCCTTCATTCGTGATTGTAATGGGTTTGGAGCGACGATCAAAAATAGTAATGCCTATTTCGCTTTCTAGTTTCCCAATCATCGTACTCAAAGTGGATTGGCTAATGAAGCATTTGTCCGCCGCTTTGCCGAAATTGCGCAATTCTCCAACGGAGAGTACATACTGTATTTGTTGAATATTCATTGATGCTATCAATAATTTGATCTAAACAATCGTTTTTATCTAAATTGATTAGCCTCTACTTTTGTTGAATTGAGACACAGAAAATAAATATTATGAGTGATCTATTTACCGCGATTCGAGAAGGAAACTTGGAAACAGCTCAAAAGATTCTCCAAGAAAATCCTGAACAGATTCATGCCAAAGATCATCGTGGTTCTACGCCCTTTCTTCTAGCAACTTACTATGGTAGAGCAGAAATTACAGAATTAATTTTAAGTAAAGATCCAGCTATTGACGCTAAGGATGGAGCAGGAAATACCGCTTTGATGGGCGTTTGCTTTAAAGGCTTCAATGAAATTGCAAAGCTGTTAATTGAGAGAGGAGCAGATGTGAATGCGACGAACGGACAAGGGCACAGTGCTCTGATTTTTGCGGCGATGTTCAATCAATTGGCAATAGTAAAGCTGCTACTAGAAAATGGAGCAGACGTTTATCATAAAGACGCGCAAGGAATGATAGCTTACGATTATGCGAAAGCAAAAGGCTGGCAGGGAGTGGTAGAATTGTTGGCGTAGAATTAGATAATTAAATGATTTTATGATCGAATAAATCATAAAACCATTTAACAATAAACCCGTCAATTTTACTTATTGGAGATGCGCAGATATTTCTCCAAAGCAACCGTCATGGAAGGTACTTCTGGTGCAGGTGCCTTGATGTTGATCGTTAGACCTCTATCGGTCACTGCCTTGCTTGTACTGTTTCCATAAATCGCCATGCGCGTATCGTTCTGCTTGAACTCTGGAAAGTTTTCGTACAAGGAAACAATACCCAATGGAGAGAAGAAGACCAATACATCATAGGTCACATCACTCAAGTCAGAAAGGTCACTACTCACTGTTCGATACATCATACCATCTTTCCAATTGAAGTCATTTTCATCCAGATAATTAGAAACGTCTTTGCTTCCTAAATTGGAACAAGGTAGAAGGAATTTTTCCTTCGCTTTATGCTTATTTAGTGCCGTTGCTAAATCTTGAATTTTCTTCTTACCTACAAAAACTTTGCGTTTTCGATAAACAATAAATTTTTGTAAATAATTAGCGATGGTTGGACTTAAGCAAAAATATTTTGTCTCTTGAGACATACGAATACGCATTTCTTCACAAATACGGAAGAAATGATCTATGGAATTTTTGCTTGTAAAAATAATAGCCGTGTATTCATCTGGACGTACACGTTGCTTCCTAAACTCTTTAGAAGTCAATCCTTCTACATGGATAAATGGCCGCCAATCAATTTGTAAACCATATTTTTCCTCTAACTCATAGTAAGGCGAACGTTCTGGTTTGGGCTGCGATACAAGGATGGTTTTAATGCGCTTATACGATTCTTTCTGCGCTTGACCTTCTGCTGACATTCAAATTTTTGTTTTTGTGCTGCTCCGTTAAATAAAGTTCTTTCAGTAGATTGAGAAAACTCTAAAAATATGTCTGGGATTTTATTTAACTGATACTCAGTACTTTGTGATTCACGCCTGATGCGAACACGTCTGCCTAAGAAAGAAACCGTAATTTCAGCTCCCAATAGTTATCGGGAAACAAGCGATTTATTTCAACAGCAGGTTCATAAAGTGTTGGTTATCAAGACCAGAAAATTTAAACATACTCTAAACTACTAAAGTCAATATTTTATTTTCCCAAATAAATCAATCCAAGTTTTATTAAGATGAAAATGGGAGCCAATTCGACGACGCAAATATACAACAAAAAGTGAAATTTGTGCAAGGCCAATAACCGACCTCCTACCAATAATGCTCGATAGGCACGCACTAAATAAAGTCCGCCAATAATAGCTAAAGTACCGAAGATCAAGAGTTTAGTCGTTTGATTTGCCGCATAAATTATTGCAATATTCATGGGTACTAAAAAAACACCAATCAAAATACCAAACAACAAGAGTAGGAATGCATAAAGTTTGGCTTCTTTTTTAACTGGAAAAATCGCCGCCATGAAAGCTAAGATAAAGTGCTTTAACAAATGTAAACCACCGATGATTCCAATGCAGATCAGCACATTCAGGAGCGGACTCTTGGTGAATGCTGCTTCGTAATAATTCATAATCAAGGACAAAAAGATACCTAAATTGAGCCAAGAAGCGATGTACCATAAATTCATGGGAATTATAGATGCTCCTGCAAATTCTCGGTAGCTGCGATTGAGTACTCCTGCATTGCTTACATTCTCGAAGGCTTTCATAAAGTACTCCCTGAAAACTGTAAATAACAAGGTCATAGGAATCAAAGTAAGGAGCATAATAATGAAGAATTGCCCACGATGTGGAGTGCTTTTTCCGACAGGTTCAATGTTTTTTATGGCTGGTTGCGAGTTGGGTTTTGAAGGAGTATTTATGGTGTTTGTCTTCGTATTTTCTTCTTCCAGCGCCATCTCTTCTTCACCAGGTCTTTCTATCACCTCAAAAGGATTATCCGAATTGGGTAAGACAACAATTGGTGTTTCAGGAGTGTTTAGGCTTGGGTTAACATCAACGATTGCTTCTTGAGTGGTATCCACGGTCTGAATGCTTTCAACAAACATATTTTCTTCTTCAGCTAAACGACTTACTATTTCAAAAGGATTTTGAGTCGCTTGCGAAACGCTAATAATCGCATAGAAAGTAAAGAATAAAAAAATGATATGTCGTTTGCTGCGTGAGTTCATTTCAATTTTATACGGACGAATGATCTTCAAGAATGCAAAAATAATAGAAAAGCTAAAGGAAGGAAATTTATGATAAGAAGAGGTAGTGGTAAAAGGTTCTTTATAAGTGATGTTCTGAGTGATGCTGTTTAATTGTCGATTCCGTCAAATCACCGAATCAACAATTAAACAGATCAACAATCGTCTATCTGCGCAACAAATTACCCAACAACTTCATACCCATTCCTGCCAGTTCATTCGTCACATTGCCGTCGTTATCCTGATCTAAGAAGCGCGTAATCAAATTCATCGTTGGATTCGAGTTATTCTCGTGCTGCTGACGCACAGTATCTTGAATCACGTTTTGCATTCCTCCCTGATCAAGTCTATTTTTTGATTTCATTTTTCCTAAAGCAGAAAGTACAACAGGAGCTAGTGTAATCAACAAACGTGCTGATTTATTTCTGTCCATACCGCTCATTTTGGAAAGCATATCTACAGAGCCACGCGTACGATCTCCCAAAAGATGCATCATAATACCTAGACCATCCATTGATCTGCTGCTCTGTGATTGATCTTGTCCTGTCAAAACGCCTAGTAAGTTATCCAGAATTCCACCGCCTTCGTGGTCGCGTTCTACGGCATTGAAAAGCGATTGTGCGCCACCTGGTTTGTTTATATTTTTAGCTAATGCACCGATTAAAGTATTCAATGCGCCAGTAGTTGCCAGTTCAGTTTGTTGGCGATTGCGATTTCCCAGTTGTGTATCCAACTGATCCATTACTTGTTCTGTCAACTGACCTTTGATGAGGTCGAATAATTGGTTAGACATATTATTTAGTTTAGTTCATTTTTAAAAAGAGCTAACCACAATGGGCTGCTTGATGTTGTTTAGATGTAGCAATTTGGGGAAAGTCATTATTTTTTTAGCTGTTTAAGTTGATTTAATGGTTTTGTAGTTCGCATGAGTTGAATGAAAATCGTTTTGTCTCCGTTAAATAAGTTTACCTTTGGATTTTTGAGAATGTATTTGCCCCCCCCTGTACCTCAATATTTTAATCTGCCCTCGTGAGGAGAGCGAAAATAAGTCTTTTATGAAAAATGTCCTTTATATATTGATATTATTTGCTATTCCGAGTAGCCTTCTTGCACAATATGAGTTTACGCATGAGCAAGAAATGGCTTGTACCGCAGTAAAAAGTCAAGGCAAAACAGGCACGTGCTGGAGTTTTTCGACTGTCTCTTTTTTGGAATCTGAATTGATGCGTAAAGGACAGAAAGAAGTGGATTTATCGGAGATGTATATTGTTCGTAATATTTATTTGGACAAGGCGCAGAACTACTTGCTGAGGCAAGGCAAAGCGCAATTGAGTCAAGGCAGTTTGGCACATGATGTGCTACGAGCCGTAAGAATGAAAGGCGCAATGGCAGAAACTGATTATGAGGGCAAAAAAATCAAAAATGTGTACAATCATGGACAGCTTGAAGAGGAATTGAAAGTGCTTATGGATAGTGCCATTAAAGATAAAGAAGTGCGTGCCAACTGGCGAGAAAAAGCTAATGCTTTACTCGACCAACATATGGGAGCATTGCCTAAGAATTTTGATGCAGAAAAAGCAAAAGATTATGCTGATAAACTCTCCATTAATCCCGATGATTATATCACCTTAACTTCTTATGCGCATCATCCATTTTATGAGACTTTCGTACTTGAAATTCCAGATAATTACTCCAATGGAAGCTACTACAATTTGCCAGTTGATGAACTGCAAGCGATTGCAGATAGTGCTCTAAAAAATGGCTACACTTTAGCTTGGGATGGTGATGTGAGCGAAAAAGGGTTTAGCGCGAAACAAGGAATCGCCGTATTGCCAAAAGAGGAAAATCGAGCAGATTTATTTACTACTCCAAATGAAGAAATTGAGGTAACGCAAGCTCTTCGTCAATCTACTTTTGAGTCTTATGCTACAACGGACGACCACTTGATGCACATTATGGGAAAAGCGAAAGATCAAATTGGAACGAACTATTATTTGGTTAAAAACTCTTGGGGAAAATTGAGTCCTTACAAGGGATTTCTTTATATGTCAAGTGCTTATTTTCGTTTGAAAACAGTAGCGATTACGGTGCATAAAGATGCTGTTCCTGAGGAAATTGCGAATCGTTTAGACTTACAATAATGAACTATTGCTAGATACAAATTGTAAATAATTGCATGACAACTTCTGCTTCATATATCATCAAGTGCTTTTTAGCTTTGGAGAAAAAAGAGCAGCTTCAATTGGTTCAACTTTTCATTTCTCATTTAGCGGATATTCAAAATACTAATAAGGAAATAACTGAAATTGACTCTGTGGTGGAAAAACCTCGTTTCACTTATCAAGCATCGATCCCTGTTTTATCTAAAGATTGGGAGCAATCAGAAGACGATAACTGGGATAATTACTGAAGAATGTATAAGCAAGGAGACATTATCTTAATCCCGTATCCATTCACAGACTTGAGTACAGCTAAGCAACGTCCCGCAGTAATTATTTCCAATGAAAAGAGCAACAACTTTAGAGGTGATTACATCGTGGCAAAAGTAACGTCAGTCATCAGAAATGATGATTTCAGCTTTACATTATCTTCTGGTAGACTAGATCATCCAATACCTAGACCCAGTGAGGTGAGAACAAATGAGCTTTTAACGGTCAGTAAAGAAATCATCAAAAGAAATTTGCTACCCTGAAGCAAGAATCGCTTAGAGATTTGCTAAATGCAGTGAAAAGCCACTTAGAACAATAGATTACTTTTATAATATTCAGGACTTTATGCTAAAAGCCACGCCCCTCACACAAGGCGTACCATCTTCATACTTCAAAATCATCTCTTTTGCCAAGGGCTGTTCGAAGACTTCTTTCATATTGCGGATTTGTCCAGCAGGAATGCCTAATTGATGAATTTTCTCGATGAATGGCTGGAATAAATATTGCTCAAAAAGTGGTTGCAACAAGACCTTGAGCGCAACTCGATTTTTCACGCGTGCATCATTGCTTTGGAAACGACTATCTTCAATCAAATGTGGAATTTCTAGTAATTTGCAGAGTAATCCGAACTGCTTATCTGTTCCAACTGCTAGTACAATTGCTTTTTGATCTTTGGTGAAAAAAACATCTCCGTAAGGCGCAATATTTGGATGTTCCATACCCATCTTTTGAGGAATATGCTGAGCGATCAGCCAGTTGGTGGCTTGATTCGCGAGTGAAGCAACGGCAGCTTCTAGCAAAGAGGCGTGAATGTAACTGCCTTTTCCACTTTTGTAGCGATGCAACAAGGCCAGCAAAATTCCTTCTTTCAATTGATGCGCCGCCAAGAGATCAATAAGCGCGACGGGCATTTTTACGGATGCACCATTTGGTTCTCCGTTCATGTGCAAGAAACCTGCTTCTGCTTGCAAAACCACATCAAAGCCCAAGCGATTACTTTCTTCTCCAAAAGCCGTCAGTTGGGCAAAAATGAGTTTTGGATTTAATGTTTTTAATTGCGTATAGGCAACGCCTAATTTCTCCACAGATTCGGGTTTAAAATTATTGATGACGACGTCTGCCTTTGTTACCAATTCATGCAGTTGTTGCAAATCACTTGGCTCTTTTAAGTCTAAAAATAAGACTTCTTTCCCCCAATTTACGCTACGGTAATAAGCTGAATCTTTCTTGCTTGCATCTTCTCCTTTTACTTTCCAACGCCGCGTCATATCACCATCGCTTGTTTTGTTTTCTATCTTAATAACGCGTGCTCCCAGCTCTGCGAAGAACATTCCAACCGCAGGTCCAGCAAGCACACTTGCCAATTCAACGACTACTAAATCTTTGAAAAAAGTTGATTGCATTTTCTTTGAAACTCGAAATGTAAAGGAATATCCTCAATTTGAGTGGTCGGTAAGCGTAAGGAACGAGCGATTCCGATAATTATCGGAAAGCCTGACTTTACATCAAGATGATATTTTCTGCTCTCCGATAGTTATCAGAGTTCCGCTGGGCTTACCGATCAGAAAATACTAAGTTTTCACTCTTCGTCCCAATCTTTAAATTCTTCGATTTGACGACGATCTTTTTTGGTGGGGCGACCTGTGCCTTTTTCTCGCACTTCGGGTCTTCCCTTACCAATGAACCAATCTTTATATTTGTTCAATTCTTCCTCGGAGGTCAAGTTTTCGTAGCACTTCTGTGCGATAGGTGCTCCTACCCTTTTCTCAATTAAATCTAAAACTTTGAATTGCAAATCAAAGCCTTCCTTACGCACTTGAACCACTTCTTCGCGTTGCACCAAATAAGAAGGCTTCACATTTTCTCCATCTATTTTTACTTTACCTGTTTTACAAGCATTAGTCGCCAATGTTCGAGTTTTGAAGATGCGAACACTCCATAACCATTTGTCGATTCTTACTTTTTTTAGCATAGATTTTGATTAGTTTTGTTGTAACTACCAACTCATTTCAAAACAGGATAGTTCAATGAAAAGATGGGCTTATTTATTGCTATTGACCTCTTTTTTGGCTTGTGAAAAGGAAGCAATCGAACCTGCCGTACAAGAGTATCTCTTTTTAGGGCATATTTACGAAGGCAGCAATCGAATAGATGAACGAGTGGAGGCAATTCACTTGGATGACTATGCAGGAATTTGGCTTGGTGGTGATGTTTGTGTAGAAACAACAGAAGAATACGCCACTTTAGAGTATTTGGATTGCTTGTTTGAATTGGAAAACGAACGAGTACATTGGGCAGTTGGAAACCATGATATCCGCAATGGTAATATGGAATGGATCAGTGAGTTTACGAGGCGCCCAACTTACTACACAAAGTACGACAATGGACTGCAAATTGTGGTCATCAATACTTGCTTGGGACGCAATGAGCCTTTAAAGAATCGGTGCGAAGAAATGGAAGAGCAATACCAAATGCTAAAAACTGTTTTGGATACCGTACAGGCTGCCAGCCATTTGATTTTATTGTCGCATCATAACGTCTGGGGTGGTATTGATGAACGTATTGATTGTGAAGCAGCCAATGCTTGCGCGCTTTGGAATAATTTTCGGTGTGGACAATCTTCTAAATTCGCACCTCTCTTTTATGAACAATTGAAAGCTGTAAGGCAGCGAGGTATCGAAGTCATTGCTGTGGCAGGCGATGGCGGACAAAAGAGCAAGAAATATGAATATCAAGACGAAGCGGGTATTCATTTTTTGGTCTCTGGCATTGCGCGCAACTCTTCTCTTAATTCCAATCCTGATAGCCTTTTGATTTTTCAACATCGTCCAAAAACGCAGGAACTGGATTGGGAATTTGTGAATCTGGATGAACTAACAGCAATGCAAAAAAAGAAGAAGGAAGACTGTCGTTGAGATTTTATTTCCTTTCTGTGATTCAAAAATTGAATCCGTTTTAGAACAAGAAATGTCATTTTTAGTCCCAAATCTTGGAATAGTTTACATAGTTCAGAGAAAAAATGACATTTCTAAACACTACATGAGAGACTGCTACTAACGCATTCGCTTACTTTCTAACCTCCTCAATATCAAGATAAAAAATCAAATCTGTATTAGGTGGAACTTTACCTTCTAATCCAGCTTCTCCATAAGCCAAGGCTGAAGGAACGATCAAAATCCCTTTGCTGCCTTCCTCAAATAAACGAAGCCCACTTTCCCAACCTGTGACTACCTTTCGAGTACCAATCAAGACACTGTAAGGTTCTCCAGTTCCAAAAGAACCACCAAAAGGTTCTCCGTTTTCCATAATACAGTAAAAGTGGTGACGTACATCATTGGCGGACTCTATTTTAATGCCATTGCCTGGTTCTAAAATCATGTATTTGAGCCCGTTGGTGGCATTGCGTAATTTGAGATTTAGTTCATCATTTTTGTATTGTTGTAAGGTCTTGCTTAATAGCTCTTTTACTGCTGGCTCTCGTTCTCTAACTGCTTGTTTTTTGATTTCTTCTGCATTCCTCTTATCGCGCTGTTGATTATTGTATTCTCCAACAGTTTGAACATCTAAAAGCACTAGATCATAATAAACCATATCACTATCCTCAAATCCTGCTGGTTTTCTATCCATCGTATCAATCTGATAGTAAAGCGTTAAGCTATCTCCTGGTGACATCATGCCGAAAGCGTCCATTTGTGGAGATATATTATTGGTAATAGTGTAGGGTGCCGTCTTGTAAGTTTCTTTTCCAATTTTGTTTTTCTCTGTAGAAAAGATCACCTTTTCATCGTTTCGGATGTACATTCTGAAATTAATGTACTCTCCCACTCTAGGCGTTTGTCCTTCCTTATTGATGTGGAAAACAACTGGATAGCCATTTTGAGTCACTTCGTAATCCTCCACTGGAAGTGGCTTTGCTACTTTGGCAACTGGTTTTTCGCTCTTATCCTTTTTCTTAACATCCACCATTACCAAATCATAGAATATATAGTTTTCATCTTCGAAGCCCAGTGGCTTACGCTTTAAAGAATCTGTCGTGTAATAGATCGTGATGCTGTCTCCTGGCGACATTATGGTTAAGGCATCTTCGTGAGGCTTCAACTTCCTTTTTAATAGCGTTCGATCTGGTATTTTAATAGCGGAAAATGGACGTTGGTTTTGAACATTATTGAAGGATTTGTGAACGACGGTATCTCCAAGCCGAACATACATTCGGTAGTACACCTCATCACCTGCTTCTGGAATTGCTCCTTCCGTATCAACGTGGTATCTAAAAGAATAGCCATCAGGGGTTGTTTCAAATTTGTCTTTTGTTCCGCAAGACACCCCTAAAAATAGAAGGGCGAAAAAAATGATATTTAGATTGCTCATTGAATGCTAAGTTGTAAATATTGCGAAGGCAAAGGTGTGACAAATTCGGCGAATTTGTAGAATATTTTGAAGCTGTTTAACAAATTTTGGAACAGATACTTAAGCATTGAGCTTTTCCTCGTAAAGTGGTAGTATCTCTTTCAATTGGCGCACTGTGGAACGCAAACCTTTGTAAGAAGCACCGCCCGAAGCGTTTTTATGACCACCACCTCTGAAATATCTCTGTGCAATTTCTTGCACAGAAAAATCACCTTTAGAGCGCAAAGAAATTTTTACAATATTCGGCTGTTCCATAATGAAAGCCGCCATTTTCATATTCTTGATTTTCAGGATGTAGTTGACAATGCCTTCGGTATCTCCACGCGAAATAGCAAAGCGGGCGTAGTCCTGCTTCGTGAGTACAATAATACCTGTACTGAACTCTTCGAGGATTTCCATTCGATTATTCAGACAATGTCCTAGCAAACGCAAGTGCTTCTCTTTCAAACTATTCGTAATGCGATCCTGCAGCATATAATCATCTACCCCTAGCTCTACTAAATCCGCGACGGTACGATATAATTTTGGAGAAGTACCATAGCGAAAGGAACCTGTATCAGTCAATATTCCCGTCATAATAGCTTCTGCTAGAGGGACAGTGATTTTGTCCCTTTCTTCCAGCATCAAAAGAAAGTCATAAACCAACTCGCAGGTAGAACTCGCCGAGGATTCAGATAATACGAAATCGGCAAAAGGTTCTGGATCGAGGTGGTGATCTATCATCACAACTTGTGCTTTGGAGTCGTGATGCAAGACTTCTCCCAGCTTATCAATTCGATCTAAGGAATTAAAATCCAAGCAGAAGACGAGATCTGCCTTTTTAATTAACTCCTTCGAGCGATCTTGCTTCAAATCATAAACGATGATTTCTTCAATGGAAGGCATCCAATCTAGGAATTCAGGATACTCCGAAGGCAAAACCATGCGAACAGTATGTCCTAATTGGTTGAGGTAAGTGTACATCGCTAAAGTAGAACCGATGGCGTCTCCATCTGGATTGCGATGAGAAGTAATGACTATATCTTTAGGGATAGCGAGTAACTGCCTTAGTGTTGAAAGGTTCTCCATCTGAAACTAGAATTAAGTTCGCGAATTTCTCATTTTTTGTTTAGTAAAACAAATAGAACCAACCGTTTTCTGAAGAATCACGTCTATATGATATGAGAATTATCTATAAAGTGTGAAAAACGCTACAACAGGATTCTTTTTTATCCGTTAGAATAGAAAATCATCTATCCAAATACGCTCAAGAAGAAACCTTTGAGCGATTCCTTTTTCATTCTTACAATAAACACAACGCTAAATTTAGAAGTCATGTCTTCTATCTAAAGTTATCTTGAAAAATAGGATGTCCTTCTGTTGAGATCTTATATTTACTTCCAATTATAATAGATGCAGTAGGATACACAAATTGAAAATGCTAAGTTTTGTTTCTAAAAATTGCAGAAAGTTTTTAAGGGCAAAAAGCATCAAAAATGTGTACCCTCTTATTTGAAACAATATACTTCTATCGTTCGCACTTGATTTTTAACTGTACAAATTCTCTAATTTCTTAATAAAAACGTATTTATTATGAGACAGCACTTTTTGTTATTATTCTTGGCGGTTGCCATCTTGCAATCTTGTACTAAGGATTTGGGTACAATTGACGTGACTTACACTAAAGCCACGGCGATTTATGGCGACCTTGAAACGGTGAGGAATACGCCATTAATAGATGCACCAAAAGAAATTGATAATCCTGGTAAAATCTTTGTTTCCAATGACTTTTTATTAATTGGTGAAGAAGAAAAAGGCATTCATCTGATTGACAATAGCGATCCAGAGAATCCGACACCTATTCATTTCATTAATGTTCCTGGTAATCGAGAATTCTATGTGGTTAATAATACTGTTTATGCGGAAAGTTATTACGATTTAGTAAAAATAGATTTGACGAATTTACAGCAGCCTGTGCTATCTAATCGCTTAAGAAATGCTTTTGGAGAAGAAATAAAAAATGACAAAGGCGAGACTTTAATCGGTTTCAATTTTGAGCGTGTCACAGAATCTATGAAACCCAACCACCCTGTCCGTCAGCAACGTTGGGGGCAGCAGGAAACTTACTACTACGACTATTTGCAAAACTTAATTCCGCCGTCGGCAGTACCCGCTTCTTTCGCAGGAAGTAGCGGCGGCGCAATTGGTTCAGTGAATCGTATTGCAAAAGTGGACAACTATGTTTATGTGGTGAGTCGCAGCAAATTGAACACCTTCAAAGACAACGGTGCACTAGAACTGATCGCTTCCGATGATGTTTTCCAAACTATGGAAACCATTTTTCCTGATGGCGATCGCTTGTTTATTGGCACACGCAATTCTATGGAAATTTTCTCTATCGAAAATCGTGAACAACCTCAACAAATGGGCAACTTCTTCCATGGCACTGCTTGCGACCCTGTCTATCCTGATGGCGATGTTGCTTACTTGACTCTACGCACAGGTGATTTCTCGGATTGTCCAGGCGATGTGAATGCACTGCACGTATTGGATGTGACAGATATTCAATTCCCAAATCAAATTCAAGAAATTACGATGGCGAGTCCTTATGGGCTTTCTTTAATTGGAGATCGCTTGTACGTTGGAGAAGGAAGAAATGGAATTAAGATTTTTGATGCGACAGACCGAAGAAATCTAACACTGGAGAAAAGTGACGAGTCCGTTGAAGCCTATGACATTATTCGTCATCCAAATCGAACGGACTTGATTTTGATCGCAGGGACGGACGGCTTGAAGCAGTATAAAGTGGAAGGTGGCGATTTGAGTTTGATGAGCCAATTATTATACTAATTATGAGAATACTCCTATCTACCTTGTTTGCCTTGTGCTTATGCGCAGGGCAAACATTTGCTCAAGTTAAAATGCCTCCTAAAACGATTATCTTCTATCAAGATGGTTCGGTTTTTCTAGGCGAAATCATTGATGAGAATTCACAGGAAATATCACTAATTATCAGTACTTTGGATACTATTCGGGTCAATAAAAATTTCATCCGAAGAATCAGGAGAACGCCAAAAGATATCATCATGCATACCAATGGTAAATATCATTACACTAAAGGTATGTTTGGAGGTCTCGAATATGGTTATGGGCTTTCGGCAAATTATACTGTACAATTTGATGTCATCGCAGGAATACATTTAGACTCAAAATATGCCGTTGGAATTGGGACAGGTATTCATTCGTACACTAGTGTTTTCCAATCCCCTGATAACAATAACTTTAATTGGATTACCAACAATTTTTTTCCACTCTATGCCTACGGTAGATATACGCCTTGGAATAAAAGATGGCGTCCTTATTTTGATGTCAAGGTAGGATATGGTAGCCCTATTCAATCTTGGTGGGATAATAACGATCGCAAGGGTGGATTGCTGTTTCAACCAGGTGTTGGTTTAAAGTTTGCTTCACGCAATAATTTTAGGTTCAAAATTTCTTTGAGTCAAGCGGTACAGAGAGCAGTAGGCACCAGTTTCAGATGGGATAATTTGGGCAATGAAGTTCAATTTGATTATCGCCTTTGGCAGAATCGAACGATGCTGAAAATTGGTATTGAGTTTAGATAATTTCTTCTTTAAACAATTGGAGTTTTAGCTCTTCCCAACTCACATTTTCATCACACTGAATAATCGCTTTCGCATTTGTTTCCCAAGGTAGGTGCGAAAGCGTTTTTGACCGTACCAAGACAATTAAATTTTCATTTAAAAGATGAACAGAGCGAATTAGTTGATGTTGGTTCTTCGGCAAACGCTCCGTTTCGGTATGCGCAAAAATGATGACCCATTCTGCGAATTTAGCCTTGCGCTGTGCTTCATTAATTAGAGCTTCGTCAATGTAATCGTTGTCCTCGTAACCTTCTGCAAAAGTGCAATCGAATTGTATTTCTAATTGTTCTTTCCATTCTGTAGGTACTTTTCCAAAGATGGCGAGTTTAGTAGATAAGATTTTTTTGGAGAGTGGTTTGATTGTTTTTAGCATTTGTTTTTATTTCAGGAATCGATGATGATGTACGTTCATCTAATGCCTTGTAATTTTTAATGTTAGGTGCGCCAACTTTGTAGAGAGAGCGTGTATAAAGATTGGTTACAGACCAATCCGATTATGATCGTTCTCATTCTTTTTCTCCTATTATAATTTCTTAGTCAAATAGAACACAATACTGTCATCAACGGTTACTGTTTCTATTTGACTAAGAAATTATAATAGGAGAAAAAGAATGAGAACGATCATAATCGGATTGGTCTGTAACCAATCTTTATACACGCTCTCTCTACAAAGTTGGCGCACCTAACATTA
>JBCDFY010000109.1:0-23407 GCA_039176995.1 Bacteroidota bacterium | reverse complement strand
ATGGACAAAAAATGGGGGACAAGCAGTAGCTAATTTGAGAGTCGTCTATCTTAATAATCAATGGGATAGGGTCGTTGATAGGATTAATAATCCTCAAAAAATCGCAGCCTAAATATAAAAACGACATTTTGAGATGCGCCCTCCCTAACATGAATGAAAGTCAAATCGTCCGCATAAATGATTGACTTCCGTAAAAGATACATCAATTACAAATTGGTCGAAAGGACATGACGAGTTATAAACTCGCACTAGTACCACATTTTTATATGTATCGCCAGTAGTGTACATAAAGCATTGCGCATCACAGATGCTTACGAACAAAGACCCTTCTAACGCTAAAAAAACCTTTGCGTCTTTGCGTGATCTACTAAGCTGTCACTTCCTCTTCCACCCGTTCACTAAATAATCGCATTACCGTCCCACCTAAAACAAAATGTACCCAACCTTCAATCGTCCTATTCGGATAGAGCTGCCGCAAGGCTTGCGTGACTAAGAAATGCCAAGCACCAAGCGAATCTACCGCGTGCTTGCGCCAGCGTTTGGGATCGCCCGCAAAGCCCGAATTTTGATAGAAAACCACTCGATTTTCGGTGATGTAGAGAAAGTCGAGTACGGTATCGAATAAACGATGATCCCAATGTAATTGAAGGACGTGTTTGCGGTATTGATTGATGGTATTTTTGGGAGCATTTTGTGTATAAAAAGCATCGGATTGCTTTAGGAGCTCTTGCGCTTCTAGTAGTTCATCCAACTCAAAGCGATCCAAGTGCGATTGCGCCATTTTTAAGCGTTCCGTCTCTTCGTATTCTGCATAATCTGCAATGAGAAAGGCTTTGAACGCCTTGCCTAGTGTATATTTCAGGTCTTCATCTTCGCAAGGAAGCGGTGTGGCATATTGCGAAAATTGCGCTGTATGCGCACTCACTCGATCTTCCCAATTTTCTTCGCGCAAATCAATTTTATAGTTGCGATGCTCTTGCTGACCAGCGGCAACTTCAATATGTAGAATCTCTTTCTGCTGCTTCTCTTTATGCTCGAAAGATTTATCGTAAGTGAAAGTAACTGGGCGCAAATGCAAAAATTGATCATTCCATTGCCAAGGCGTTTCTGCCTGATCGGGTTCTAAAGTAGGACAAGATTCGTTGCCTTCGTGCCAAACACGATTGAGCCATTTCATGGGTTTATCGCGCGATACAAAAATGAGATAATCTCTTGCTCGCGTAATGCCAACGTACAATAAGCGTGCTTCCTCGTCCAGTGCTTGCTGTCGTTTTTTTCGATGGGCTTCGCTTTCAAGTAAGCGTTCTTCCAAAGCCGTTTTCCGATATTGATCGGCATAAGGATTCACCCAATAGCGCAACCATCTGCCGCCTAGCACATCTTTCAAATCTACTTCTTCGCGCTCCGAAACAATTTCTGCGCCCCAAAGATCGGCTCGCAAATTTTGCTCCATGCTGTGACAAATCAAGATTGGAAACTCCAAGCCTTTACTTTTGTGGTAAGTCATTACGCTCACTGCATCTTCGCTTTCTCCAGAGGCTTGTTTGTCTTCGCCATTATTTTCAATTTCATTGAGCCAAAGTAGCAAACCACCCAAAGAAGCCGCAGTATGCAAGCGATTGCAACGCTCTTCGTAGTCAATCGCCATTTTGCGCATTACATCTATGTTATCGAGACGTTGTTCCACTTTTCCCCAAGCAGCAATGATGCGTCGCAAGTCCAATTCATTGAGCAGCAAATTCAAAATTTCGCTACTTGACAGCTCTTTCACTTCTTCACGCAAACGGTCTAGAGCTTTAATGTAGGGATCGCGCCCTGCCCAACTCCCGACAGGTAAACCTGCTTCTTGATCGCGCAAATAAATCAGACGATCTTCGATGATTTCTTCAATTGGACGTTTGGAGGCTAAGAGTAAAATCTCAGCGATGGAAAGCGTATCCTTTCGCGTCAATATATATTTCAAACACGCCAAAATCAGCTTTGCTTCGGCAGTTTCCAGTAAACCTGAACGCGAAATGGCAGCTTGTAAACCCGCGCGATGCAAGGCTTCTGCCATAGCTAAGCATTCTTTATTCGAACGACAAAGTACTGCTACATCGCCTGCTTTAGCAGCGCGCCAATTCTTTTCGCTTTTGGGTAAAATATAGGTTTTCTTTTCCAGCAATTCGACGATGGAATCTGCGATGCAGTTGTTCATCCAGTCTTGATTGGTCGTCGTTTTTTCGGTGGTTTTGAAGTGCCAATGGAGCAAGGCTTCGTTCGCTTCTAAAGGATCTCCATCGAAGAAATCGTTGACTTTTTGCTTGGTGCGCCTTGGCTTCAGCGCGACTTGTTCGGGTGGTAATTTATGAAAGGCTTTGGTGAAGAGTGCATTCGTACAAAACACAATGTCTTCCCGACTGCGCCAAGAGTGTTCTTGTATATCTTCGGGTTTGACGCCACCCGTTCTTTGGATGATGGCTTGCATCAATTCGGGCTCTGCTCCACGAAAGCCGTAAATAGATTGTTTTGGATCGCCCACCCAAACGGAATGTTGCGCCAAATCGGCGAGTTTGAGGAAGATTTCTAGCTGAATTGGACTGGTGTCTTGGAATTCATCTACCATCAATAAATCTAACTCTTCGGCAAGTACGGCTTTCACGTCAGGATGATCGAGCAAGTCCTTGATATAGACTTCCATATCGGTGTAGTCGATCAAGCCGCGCTGCTTTTTGTAGCGCGAAAATTCTTGTAGTGCTTCTTTGGCAAGATCAAAAAGTAGATAAATGTAATCTTGAATATCTTTTCGGAATGCAGCAAGTTGTTCGTGCTTAGTTGCAAATTCTTTCAACTCAAACACATCGTCTTTGCTCTTCGCTCCAACGCCTAGTTTGCTCAATTTTACCAATTCCCACCAATACAGCCGTCCTTTCAATTTGAGGTCACGCTTGCTAGATTTCAGGAAATTGATAGCAGTCTTGGTCTTTTTAGTTTCATCCTCATTGTCTTGCAAAGCGGAAATAGTGTCGTCCAGTACTTGTATCAGTTGCTGCTGATAAGCGTCCAAAGAACGATTACTGCTTGCGCCCAAAAATTGCTCGAAAGATTCGTAAGAACGGACTTTGCTTTCCTCTAAATTGGCTGCTTTGAATCCATTTGCTCTAGCAACTTCGGTAATGGTTTTTACTTGCCTTCGCCAATCGTACGCGCCTTTTTTGTTCAAGCCCAAACGATCGCATAATTGCTCCATTTGCTCTACGCGCTCTTGCTTCAAAACCATCGCCAAAGACTGATTGAACAAAACTTGCTGATCTTCATCGGCTATAATCTCTACGGCTGGAGAAACACCTGCTTCGTAAGCAAATCGCTTCAAGAGTTTTACGCCCAGACCATGCACCGTACCAATGAGCGCATTACTCAAATCGTCAGCTTGCTCCACCATCTGTTCTTCGAGTAGTTTGGTGCGCACGCGTTCTTGCAGTTCTGCGGCAGCTTTGGAAGTAAAAGTAGTTGCGATGATGCCGCTTGCACGCACACCTTCACTTAAGAGTTTGACCATTTCTTGAGTCAAGCGAAAGGTTTTTCCGCTTCCAGCACCAGCAGATATGATTTTTAAGTTCATTTAATCGGTTTTGAGTTTTGAGGGAGTTCTAAGTGTATATTCTGTGAAATCTTGGAGATTTTGAAAATCTTCAAGATTTGGCAATATAATTATGTATTCACCTTCAACTGCATACTCCCCTCTTCCATTTCTACTTCTAATCGATTGCGATGTTTGAGGCTTTCCATAATTGCTTCTCCTAGAATCTCTCTTCGCCAACCAGATTTTAGGGTCTCCTCCTCTAATTTGAGGTCTTCTTTCATTCGTTTGAAATTGCCTCTTGGAAGTACTAAATCGGAAGCCACTTTTTGTTTTAAGCAACGATAATTGATAAAAGAATAGAGCAATTCTAGCTTTTGATCTTTTTCGGGTGGAATCATCACGCGATTGGGTATACGCGCAATGATGTTGAGTTCTTCTTCATTAGCTTCTTGTTGATAAAGTTCAATCATTTTATCGCCATATCGTTTGACGAATCGCTCAGAAATACGCCGATTTTGCTTCAAACCATCTTTACCTAAATGTGCCGTTTTGACAATAGGAAGAATGTATTTTTTTGCCAAAACCATTTCTTTAGAATGGTTGCGCTCTTCTGCCAATTGTTGCCGCCATTGGAATAGGCGAATCAGAAATAATTGTTCTGCGCGCCCTAGCGTTGGTAATGCACTGTGATTTAGAATTTCTCGATGTGGGTCTTTCTCATAAAATGCTACTTGTTCTACTTTTTGCATTTCCTCCTTTACCCATTCTACTCGTCCTAAGGTTTTGATTTTTTTACACAATTTTTCTTGTAATTCTTTGAGTGGAATTACATCATGCAATGCGTATTTTATTTGCTTTTTGTTGATGGGGCGTTTTTCCCAATCCGTGACCGTCTGTGCTTTGTTGACTCGAATTTGTAATTCTGATTGCACCAAAGCACGGAAAGAAATCGGATAGCGATGACCAACAAAACCTGCGGCAATCTGAGTGTCAAATACATTTTTAGGAATGACGCCATAGAGCTCATGCAGCAGACGATAGTCGTTTTCTCCTGCGTGACTGATTTTCAGAATGTTAGTATCTGTCAAAAACGCTGATAATTGGTCTATTTTCTTCAACTTAATGATGTCAAAAATATACAAACCATTAGGTGTTGCTACTTGAATGAGGCACAACAAGGTTTGGTAGCGTTTTTCACCAATGAACTCCGTATCAATTGCCATCCAATCAATACCTTGATTCGCTGCTGCAAATTCCTCTAAGTCTTGTGTTGTCGTTAGGATAGAATATTTTTCCAATGCGGTGTCTAATTATTGTGTTTTACATTAAAATTGAAGGGACTGAATGAGTGACAAATGATGAATATTGAGCAAAAAACGATAAGGTAATTGAGTACTTCAGAAGCGTCAAAAGTAACACATAATAAATTGAAATTCAAACCAAAGGAAATATGAAATTTATATATGTGCTTCAATTTGCTTGTAGATAGAGTTTACTACTTCATAAACTACAGATTTGATTTTTTCATCATCAAATTGTTCATCATAAGAAAATTTACGTATCAACTCATTTGTATTAGTTACCTGATATTTTAGCTGTACTTCACATTTCTTGTAGTCTAATCTTATCCCTAAGAACAACTCAAATGGAGTTCTGCTAATTAATTCTTTCCAAAAAATATCGACTTGATGCCAATTAGAACGTTGCTTAGGTTGTAGAGCTACATTAACAATGGATTTTATTGCATTTTGTCTTCGCTGAGGATATTGCAGAACACGATCATCAAATTTTACAATTGCATCTACATTTTCAAATAAGCGATCTATTTTTAAAAGTTGCTCATTTAATAGGTTTGTAAAATTTTTCAGGAAATTATCAATAAATAGATCAAACCCTCCTTTATCTCGCATTATATGTTCTTTCTTTTGATTTAACTTCAATTTCCGTTCCAGCAAATCCAATTTCTTATCCAGATCACCTAGTTCCTCTATACTTTCTCCTTTTGCACCTTTTAGATACAGTTCCATTGAGCGAATCAATTCCTCTCCAATTAGAACAATAAAATCTTCCAAATCACCAGCATCTGCTTTTTCTAGTGCAGGAAAATAGTCATCTTTCTTACGCTCGTTGGGCAGTATAACAGGAACGTACCCTTTGTTCATCAAAACCAAGTTCATCAGTATCCTAGACATTCTTCCATTCCCGTCATCAAAAGGATGAATAGCAACAAATTCATAGTGCAACGTAGCTGCAAAAATGAGAGGATGTAAATCTTTTTCATTTTGACGATACCAAGTAATCAGATCACTCATTTTAGCAGGCGTCTCTTCTGGACTAGCATAATAATGAATTCTACCCGTTCTTATTTTTACATGATTTGGATACCGTTTGTATTCACCAATGTTAATAGTTCGCTTAGCAGTGATTCCCTCTGGTGTAACAGCATCTGATTCGTAAGGTCTGACTAATAATATTTTATGAAGTTCCTTAATCATCTTTTGAGAAAGTGGCAATTGATCTTTCACAAAAGCCTCAAGATAATCAATAGCTTTATCGTGTCCCTCTATATCCAAATGATCTTTTAAAGGCTTCCCTTTTGCTGTCACTCCATGCATCAGAAAAGCACGCGTCTCTCCATAAGTTAGTGAATTGCCTTCGATGGCATTAGAATGGTAGTTCCAATCCAATCGAAACTTCTGCATAATTCGCTGTTCCACTGCTGAACTCAGGGGGCGCACAGCATCTACCTGAATCTTAAGTTCATCTACTCTTTCAATAATATCTTTTAACTCCATATTAAATCATCTTACATAAGCTCCAAAATATTTACATTCTTCCACGATAAACCGATAAAAATCTGTACCTGCCAAACCGCGCAAGGCTTTATAGTTGGTGGTATATTCTTCGGGCAATACTAGAATTTGGTTGTAGCCTCTTGATTTATATAAACCACTTGTAAAATATTGTTTTTGTTCACATTTGGCAGCCATGAAAGCAGCTTTGGCGGCGAGTTCGTATTGTTCTTTAGCAAAAGCGAGTTCATAGGCTTCTTCAAAATAGTTCCTTGCACCCGAAACGTTGAAATTCTCTTTATTGCCAAAAGGGGCTGCTGGATGTTGGATGACTCCATTTTTGGCTTTCAAATTCCAACTACTGTACGAACTACCGCTTCTGAAATGATCCATCGCTGCCCACTCGTGTCCAAAGTAAGACATATTGTATAATGCCAAACCCATATTATAAAGCAATCGAGGCGCATCTTCATCGCCCAAGCGAGAATCGCGATCCGTATTGAGTAACATTTCTACAATCAAACCTTTGCTGTAACTATCTACAGTGTCTACGATGAATCCTCGTCCATTGTCATTGTCACAATTGACACAATCCCGAATGCGCTCGACGAACGGATTAAACGCTCCAAAACGCTTCCATTCTGCTCTATCCATCCCCTTCCAAATCACGTTAGCTTCTCGCAATTTCCCTCTCGCCATATAGTAGGTTGCTTTCATATCCAACAACTCTAATTTGGCACTTTCGCCCAAAGTGTCTCGTCCCAATATCACCTCAAAACGCGTGCGTTCAGCAGTTTCATCAAAAGTCGCCAACAAATCATCTATGATGCGCAAATCAGGATTGTAGCGCAAATCTGTCAAGCTGTAATGTGCCCGAAAAGCCAATCCGGGACGACCTGCTTTTAAGTATAACTCTGCCACTCGGTCATAAAAATATTCCTGAAAATCAGGGTAGCGACTAATCAAGTCTTTATCTCTCGAAATGTCAAGTAACTCATCTTCCACTTCACCGTCCATTTCTTCGATGGACGCCAAATTCAGCACTGCAGAAAAAATTTGTAATTGGTCTTTTAAATCTTCATTTACTACATCACGCTGAACTTCATCCAAGGTCTTGGTCGCCTTATAAAAATCGCCTGCTAAAAACTCTAAATAGCCTTCTGCGATTTGCCAAAGCGTTTTGTTTTTCACTTTTCCTTCCAAGCGACATCTTCTGGCAAACTCCTGTAAATCAATCAGATATTGTCCTTGTGCATCCTTTGGAATCAATTGTGCAATGCGCTGGTGACGCAATCTTCCATTGGCGGGATAGCCTAAAAAAGATTCTTCCAAATTGCGCACTTCTTTGAGCAAAAGCATTTCTAAAAAGTCGCTTTTTGGGTTGACGCCATAAATGTTTTGCATTTCAAGCAATAAGCGTCCTTTAGCATTGCCCGCCCGAATGGCGTACATCGCAGCACGTTCGTCATCGTCTTTACACATCAAATAGCAAGCCTCCCATTCTGCATCCGTTCGAATCAAAAAACTACGAAAAGCTGACTGTCGTCGATTAGGGCATTTACTGAAAATTTGAGTGTATAGATAAGAAGATTCCACGTTCTGTCCCAATGCTCGCAATGCACCTGCACGATGTCCCAAAATCCAATAGTAAATCAGGCTATTTTTATCATCAATTTTGGGCATGAAAAAGTCATACAAATCCAATGTATATTCATAGTCTTTCAAGTAGTGTGCCAAGCGAACTACCTGAAAGGCATAGCGCAAACGAATATAATGCGATTTGGTACGCTTGAACTGCCGACGCCCCTCTTCAATGAGAATTTCCATTGCATCTACATTGCGTTCGGGCTGTTCCCACATATCGGCATAGGAAATGACGTGCGGTTCGCAACGCTTTGCAAATACAAGATAATCAATGGTTTCCTTGCAATCTAAACCTAACAAATAGTCTACAAATTCATTATTGCGCATCGTGGAAGGCAAAGAAGCATTTGGGTCTCTCGCTGCACTTTGAAGCAAAAATAACTCGTTCATATCCGTACCATAGACCACGTAGCGGATGTCTTCGGGTTTCGCAGCTTCACAAACGCGACTGCGCCATTCTTCGATATTGGCTTCTTCTTGCCGAAATTCTTCTGTTCCGAAATATTGATAAATACCTTCGAATCTTAAGTCTAGGAGAAAAGGCGCAGGTTTGGCGGCTTGAGCAAGCAAGTATTTATTGATAAAAGTATAGCCATATGGAACATTATCGTAAGGTCCGCAGCCTTTGGAGATTTGAGTGGGAAGTAGAAAACAGATCAATAAAACGAATAGGTGGAGAACGCTTTTTTTAAGTAACTGCCTCCAATTGTAGTTTCTTAGCATCCTAGAATTTAATTTTTCGGAAAGATAATTAAAAAGTGAAAGTAGTGTTGTTTTTTTGAACCACTAAGACACTAATAGAAGTAAGACTTACTTTCTCGATGATTTGAAGTAAAAATCAGACTTTTTAGAAATAAAAAAAGGTTTTCAAAAAAATCTTTACTTTTTTACACTTCCTTCAATACCTTTAAAATCAGTAGTTTGTAACAGTCAAAAATCCACTTTCCTCTAGCAAACTCCAATTCATTTTTTGCAAGTTTGAAAAATACCTATATATTTGTCCTATTCTTATTACTTTTACTACTACCTACATCAATTACTGTTAATTTTTCACTTTATTTTATTGGTTCGGTTGAGTTAGTTATTGGCTTTTCAATATCTAATCACCATTGCTTTCAATAGACTTGTTTTATTGCAGGATGCTGGATGCCAATGATTTAGAGTTGACTAGATCAATGATGTGATCTTTACATTTCACTCTTCCGCACCAATTTTTTCATCTTTTCCACTTTTCATAATTTAGGCTTTCAACAGCGTGTACACGTTAGTTGGTTGCAGCATTCTATCAGGATAAAACACAAAATTAGCTTGTGCTAAACGAAGGAATTAAGGTCTCCATTCGTTGTGGCGAAGCATTGTATAAAAAGAAGTCAGAGAACAGAGGTCAGACCATCTTTGATTGTCAGACAGCAGCATAGCATCTAACTTCTGACAATAGAAGACGGTCTGACCGCAAAGCAGTCTGACATCTAAATAGAAAAAGGTTTTTACACATATTTTTTATCAACAAATGCTATCACAAAACATGAAAAGTTTAAGTTTTACGAATTTTTTAAAAGAAAAGCTAAGCCCCCTTACTAAGATTAAACCGCTTGAAACCAATTCGCTTAACCATACACAAAAACTCTTTTGGCTTTACTGGAGCATGGTTTTGAGTTTACTATTTGTAGCTCAATTAGCTAATGCACAAAACACTTTCGTCACTTGCAATGAGGTCTTCTTTGATGATGGTGGAGCAACAGGAAGCTACACTGAAGACAGGAGTAGTACCGCAGTCAGCGAAACATTTACAATTTGCCCAGAAAATCCAACCGGTCAAGTAATTGAGGTAGAATTCAGTCAATTTGATGTTTTTGCAGGAGACACTTTGTTAGTCTATGACGGAAACACTGCAGATTCGATACTTCAAATTACATCTACAACCGCAGGTGAAGGGAGTGGAGCTTCTATCGCTAACGCACCAGGGGGAGGCTTAATAAAAGCAAGCTGCAATAACCTTAGTGGCTGCTTAACTTTTGTATTCAACAAAAATAATGATGGAACAACTGCAGCTGGTTGGGCATTTTTAGCAGAATGCTCCATGAGAGAAGATTACAGCTTTCCAGTAGCAGGAACTACCCAACAAATTACTTCCGCAGATGGGGTTTGCTCTCCAGATGGATTAGTTGGAATATCCATCGAAATCCCTGATTATGTGGATTGTGAAGGAAATGGGCTCATTGTTTCAGCAGATTGTCCAGAGGTAACCATCTCTCAAATTAGCAACACAACGGTATTAGTAAATGCACCAATTGGAACAACTAATATATCTTTTATTAGTCCATTATTCCCAAGTGAAGTAGCAACCATAGCTGTACAAATTATTCCTACTCCACTAACTTGTAATCTTGCTTTAGAAGTATCCCCTTCAGGAGATTGTATTATCCCTCTAACACCTGATATGCTACTTGAAGGTCCTTGTATGTCTTCAGCTTATCAGTATGAAGTTAGCTTTTTGGATCCTAACCGAGATGATTTATCAGATATGGCAGTCATTGGTCAAACACCAGAAGGTTATCCTTTAGTAGATTTTTCAGGTGTCCCTTGCGGAGCTCATATTGGTGTAAGAGTAGAGAGAAGAATTTCAACAGAGTGTGGAATTGAGAGTACTGATATTTGTGTATCGCAGATGGTATTAGAAGATCGTGTTGAGCCAGTATTAGATGGAGAAGTAGATGATTATTTACTCGCTTGCTACTACGAGACCGACGATTTATTAGATCGTTTGAATGCAGTTCCTAAAGACGGAAGAGGTTTCGATTTGACCTTTCAACCTACAGGTGTTGCAGGTATGACGAATACTTATGATTTCAATTTGATTGTCGAACCCATTTCTGATGTTTTTACCATTACAGAAAATTGTGCTGCTCAATATGAGGTGAGTGAGTGGAGAATTATTGATTTGGATTGCACAACGGATGAGTTCGATTTGTATGGCACTTACGACCATGATGATAATCCAAATACACCAGAAATTCCTGTAGCGCAAGACCCTGTTTGGGCATTGATGGGCATAGAAGTAGAAGGCGAAGGTGGTGGAACACCCGCAGTTTTCCGTTGCTATTTTAGAAGTGTAGTAGCAGTAGATGACTGTGGAAATGAATCGAATGTTGCGATTCAAAGAATATGCATTGCACAACCTGATATTGTTTTCCCATTGGTGGAAATTGATTTGGGTTGCCAAGAGAGTACCGACCCCATTGAGATTTACAATAAATGGGCAAGTGATCCTGATGCCAATGCAAAATACGCCACTTTCATTCCTATTTACGATCGTACACCTTTGGATTTGAATGGTAATTTCAGCTTGTTTGGCAACTTGGATGATACTTACTTTACGGACAACAGCGGCGACGAAATTCCAGTTTTTCCAGAAGATGGTGCGTGTGGCTATGCCATTGATTGGGATGATTCTGAACCGATTCAGGTCTGTGGGGAGAGTTATAAAATATTTAGAGAATGGACGGTTTTCAATTTCTGCGATGGTCATTTGGAGATTTTGGATGTCGTGCCACAAGTCATTCAGGTTGGAGATACCGATGCTCCAAGTGTAGATCTTTTAGGTATCGAAGGACTGAGTGGGCTTTATGAAAATTGCGTGGCGGATGCAATTATTTTATTAGATATCAAGGATGAATGTTCTAATACAGCAGAGGTGTACATAGATTTTATTGGCGATGATAAACCTGAATTACCAGCAGAGATTATTGATGGTGGCGTACGCGTAAATGATGTGCCACTCGGACAGCAACTGGACTTTACGATAAGATTGGTAGATGAATGTTGGAATACTTCGCTACATGGACCATTCACAGTGGCACAAATCAAAGATAATATTCCTCCTGTAGCGATTTGTGAGAGTTTTAGAACAGTTTCACTAGGCATCGAATGTGAAGTTTTGATTCCTGCGGAGACTTTTGATGATGGTTCTTATGACAATTGCGGAAATGTTGCTTTTTCCGTAGCGCGCATGGATGCAACGGGTAATGATGGCATCCTTTTCAATGAAAATTTTGACTTTTTCTTTGAAGGCGACGAAGATGTATTTGGTCCGAATGTCATTTTCACGAAAGAAGACTTAGTGGATTGTGAAAGCACCGTTCAAGTCATTTTCAGAGTGGAAGATGGTTGTGGAAATGCGAATTTCTGCATGGTAGATGTGAATTTGCAGGATAAGATTCCACCAGTGGTGAAAGATACTGATTTGATGTACCATTGCCAAGATACTTTTGCTTGCAATTTGATGGAAGCAACCTTAGCAGACAATCCAAACTTAGCCGTACAGGATTTACTCAATACTGCAGGCATCCTTTCCGCAGCAGAAGATGCCGCTTTCGTGACAATGGAATCTGATAATTGCGATAATGCGGTCATGCTCGTTGATTTTGTGGATGCAACGGACTTCAATCCACATTGTAAAGAAGGAAATATCGTGGTTTTCTATCAAGCGATTGACGCTTGTGGCAATGTCTCTTTCCCAGGCGTCGTCAACGTTCAGGTGAAGCGCAAAAGTGATTGGATTATGCAATTCCCGATGGACGAAATCTTCTATTGCGAAGACAGCACAGGCATTCCACCAGCTGTCACTTTAGATAATATTTTGGAAAATCATGGTTGTGATACTTGGGGTATGGAAGTGAAAGAAGATCGCTTTGACAGCGATGGCATCTGTGCCAAAATCGTACGCTCCTATCATTTGATTAATTTCTGCTCTTGGAATCCGTCGAATACCGAAGTCGCCGTAATTGAACGTCCAGCAGAAAGCATACTCGATCCATTCTACACCGTTAGCTTACGCTATCGCGATGACATGACCAATGGTATTCCAGATAGTGCCCCCGATGGTTTAAATGACTTCGATGATGGAGACGAAGATGGTGATGGAGAATATATTTATAAAAGCACGAGTGATCGCTTTGGCGTCTTTGCACCAATCTCTATTGAATTCTCTAACAGTGAATTAGATCGCATTCAAGACAACGGAGAAGCCAATGCGTTCGATCTTTACGATGTGACTGATCGCAGTTTTGATGCAGATTTTGTGGTGATTGACCCAACCGATTTTGCGTATCAAAGTATTCCAACTTATTCTGCTATCTCACAGTTTAGCGGCGTAACGGAAAGCTATGTAAGTGCGCAAGATTACGGCAATATTATGTACCGCCAGATTGTCAAAATCAATGATGTGACACCTCCAATGGTAGAAGTTTTGCAAGCTGGTGAATTTTGCGGCGGCGAAGAAGACCCAGGTGAAGGTGGACTTTGTACAGGCATGGTAGAATTGAAATTTAGTGCCAAAGATTTGTGCGAACCTGAACTAGAAGTCAGCTACGATTTGATCGCTTTTGTAGATACCGATCAACAGATGACTTTTGACCGTGACCCATTCGGTTCTTTAGTCTTCAATAGTGAAGCGATGGAGTACAAAATCAACGGATTTTATCCTATCGGTAAGCATCAAATTTTGGTTTGGGTGGTAGATGGTTGCGGCAATGCGACGGAGACTTTGATCGACTTTGAAGTGGTAGATTGTAAAGCGCCGACCATCGTTTGTTACTATGGTTTGTCCGCTGATTTATCTGCCCAAGGCGAAGTGACCATTTGGAATTATGAATATGCTAATTATGTGGAAGATTTTTGCTCAGAAGTGCTCATCACTTTTGGCGATCCAGCAATCAATCCTGATTCAACAGCTAGAACTTTCCGCTGCGCAGACGGAGAAATTGGGGTTGTTCCAGTTCAAGTTTGGGTATCCGATGAGGCAGGTAACAAAACCTTCTGTGAGACTTTTATCAACATTCAATCTAACCCACAAAATGGCGACATTCCAGATGCTTGTCCAACGGCAAATGGTGCAGTGGCGACCATCTCGGGGGCGATTCAAACTACGGAAGCAGATATGATGCCAGAAGTGGAAGTACACATTTCAGGCGATTTAGAGATAACGCGTAGAACGAGTATAGATGGAGATTTTCTTTTCCCTAATTTGGAAAAAGGAGGTGACTATTCAATTGCGCCAAGTAAGAAAGATGATCTGCTGAATGGAGTCAGTACATTTGATTTGGTTTTAATTTCTAAGCATATTCTAAATATTGAGCCTTTTGAAAGTCCCTACCAAATCATTGCCGCCGACATCAATAATTCAAATACCGTTACGACTTTCGATATGATTGCGCTGCGCAAAGTAATTCTAGGTATTGATAATCAATTTCCGAATAATGATTCTTGGCGATTTGTGCCAGAAGATCACGTCTTCGATGATCCAAGCAATCCGTTGGCTTCACCATTTCCAGAGCAAATGAGCATCAATGATTTGCAAGAAGATTATCGTATGAACTTTGTGGCAGTCAAGGTAGGCGATGTGAATGAAAGTGCTTCCGCTGCTGCGAATGGAGCAATAGAAGGACGTAGTTTTGCTGGACAATATGAATTGACGATTGAAGATCAGCAGTTGGAAATAGGACAAATTTATCGTGTGCCAGTGCAAGGAAATGCAGAAGAAATAGCAGGCTATCAATTTACGATGAATTTGGAGGGCGTAGAACTACTCAACATCGAAGAAGGTTTGCTAAAAGCAAATCATTTTGGGCAATTCGAGCAATTCATCACCGCCAGTTGGAATCGAGAGGAAGAAAATATGAGCAGTGATATTGCGTTTACGCTCATCCTTCAAGCAACGGCAAATAGCAACTTGAGCGAAGCACTCCGCATCAGTTCTGATAAAACAAAGGCGGCTGCTTACGATGCTCAAGGAATAGCGATGAATGTGAATTTGTCCTTCACTGGAACCGATTTTAATTTGGCACAAAATCAACCTAATCCTTTCCAAGGACAAACGACCATCAATCTCCAACTGCCTCATGCTCAATATGGTACGCTAAAAGTACACGACTTGACAGGCAAGGTGCTGAAAGTCATCGAACAGCAATTTGAGCAAGGAGAAAACCAAATTATACTAGATAGTAATACCCTACCGTCGGGCGTTTTGTACTACACTTTGGAAAGTACGGATTTCAAAGCGACGCGCAAGATGGTGGTGTTGGAAAGATAGAACTAAGACCTTTTTTGTGAAATAGCATTTGAATTGGCTCGCTTCCTGCTTGGGAGCGAGCTTTTTATGCTAGAAGGATTCGGGAAGTTTTCTACTACTGTGCCTAACTGTTAAAATATGAATAGTGTCAATATCTGGAAGAGCATAAATCACACGATACTTTTTGATGATAAGCTCTCGTAAGTGAGGAAGGTTCAATTCGGGTACTTTCCGACCCATGCGAGGGAAATTTTCAAGCAGTTCTACTTTCAGGAAAATGGTTTCAATCAATTCTTGAGCCGACTGCTCGGAAAGATATTCTCCAATTTCATCTAAATCTTCCAAGGCTTGAAATGTCCAATCTAGTTTAGCCATTTTGCCAATCTTTTCTTCGCCTCTTCATGGCTAAATGTTTTCCCTTCTTTGACTTGCTGTAGACCAATTTCAATTTTGTCAATCAAAATTAGTTTTTCCATCAATTCTTCTAAAGAAAATTCGCTAGGCATTTGCTGAATAGTATCTATTACCGTTGTTTTCGCTAACATTGTTATTCTTTTTATTGATAAACCTAATAGTTTATGATTAAGTTTATGGTCCATCTTGATTGTATTAAGTACTATGTATTAGAGTTGATTCAAAAATTCAATTATACACTCAAGTTTCATTCTTTTTTGCATTAAACTTCCTACTCACTTTGCAGTCTAAATCCTCAACAATCCAAAACCCAATCTAAACCATTTACCCCTCGAAACGCTCCAATTACTCAATAAAAGCAACAAATCCTTTAAAATTCTCGTAGTTCGTAGTTGTTTTACGCTTGGAAATTTGTGACTTTAACACAATTTAGCACGATCGGTGTGTTATTGTCATCAATTTTTGAGGTGAGGCTGAGGATAATTTTATACCTTTACCTCTAGTTTTAATTCAATTTCCCGGATCGATTCAAAATTCAAGTGCTATGAGAAAGAAAAGGAAAGACCTTTCGTCATTCAAAGGCAAGAACGAAGTCCCTAAGGAGAAACAGGACAAGCTAAAAGGCGGAAAGAAAAACAAAAAGTGGGGACGTGGGAACAGTTGTGGTAACATTGTTCCTCAATAGTATTCACTTTGGCAAGGAAAAGGAGAAGGCGTTTCTTCTTTTTCTTGTCATTAAAATTCTCCCTGCGCCGTCTCGTCTTTCAATGACCTTCAACTAAGGTTTTCTTACATCAACTGAAGCTGTGCATCGCTTTGGTTATTTTTTTATAGTAAATTGTGGAAATATTGATACTGAAATTCAGTTCATCAACGTTGTCCAACAATCTACACTTTCTTTCTCAGGAATGAAGTTGACGCTCATTCTATAAACACTTAAGTTTTGACGGCAGACATCGCTCCAATTCAAAGACTGGAAAAACGACTCCAACAGCAACGCGACGATCGTCAGCGCATCATCCTCATTGACCAACTCACCAACCATTATTCCTACACTGACGTAAAAAAATCGCAATCGCTCCTCACTGAGCAGCAAAAGCTTTTACAACAATGGGACTATCCTGATCTCAAACTCAACTACCATATTAAAACGGCTATTGTAGAAAACCAACTCTACAATTATTACCTCGCCGAAATTCATTTTTTGCAAGCGATTGATCTCCTTGACGAGCGCGGCACCACCAATCAGCAAGTCGAAGCCTTCATTGATTACGCGGGAACTTGCATGAACCTTGGTAAGATGGAATCGGCGATGAATTTCCTACAAAAAGCCGAAAAAAAGCTACAGCTCTTCCCTGAACAAAGTCTAAAAGCAAGACTCCTTTGCCGCCAAGCCTATTTGAATCTCCACTACGCCAATTACTCCAAAGCCCTAGAACTCCTACTCGAATCCGACAAGCACATTTCCAATATTCCCGATGATCTGGATGTCAAAGATTATTACTTTTTAACGCTGGTTTACAGTGGGTTGGGTAAGATTTATGAACATAATGACGAGCAAGAACTCAGCGTAAAATCCTATCTGAAAGTGGTGAATATGTGCGAGACGATGGATATGCGTTCGCGCTTATCTTGGCACTATTTGAACGTTGGGATTGGCTATATGTCTTTGGAAGATGAGGAAAGTGCAGAAATTTATTTTCGTAAGGCGATTGATGTCACCGACGATGTGAGTCAGCACGCGCGCGCGAGTGCCTACGCGAATTTAGGACATTGCTATTTCGAGCAAAAACTCTACGCTGAAGCCCTCGAACTCTACAATCGAGCAGAGTATTTATACAAAGAACAGTCACCCAAAGATTTCTACAACTTTTCGATTTTGGATAGTTGGAAGGCGCAACTCTTTGCAGAGCTAGGGCAACGACAAAAAGCCTTGAAGCATTTTGAAAGTGCTTACGCTTATGCGGAAATCATAGAAGATTATCGTCAACTCTCAGAAGTCTGCAAAGGTCTAGCCACTTTCTACGCAGATTTAAACGACTTCAAAACCGCTTATGAATACCTCGCCGAGCACGATAAAATGGATATGCTCTACAGCGATCAAGTGCAAAAACGACAACGCCTAGAACTGGAAGTCAAATACGAAGCTGAGAAAAAGCAACGCGAAGCAGAAATGCACCAAATGCGCGCTACTCAACTGCAAATCAAAGCTTTACGCGCGCAGATGAACCCGCACTTCCTCTTCAATGCGCTCAACTCCATTCAGCATTACATCACTTCCAACGAAGTCACTTTTGCCGCCAAATACCTTTCCAAATTTGCCAAACTAATGCGCCGAAGTTTGGAATATTCCGAACAGGAAATCATTTCCCTAGAAGAAGAAGTTGAATTCCTCAACAACTACATGGAAATCAACGCCAAACTCCGCTTCGGTGATCGCTTGGACTATCGCATCCACGTAAATGAAGATATCGAAGAAGACATCATCGGCGTACCGACTATGATTATCCAACCTTATGTAGAAAATGCCATCGAGCATGGCTTACGCCCTAGAGAAAATGGTTTGCTCACTGTCCGCTTCGAGGAGCGCGAGGAAGAAGATTTCATCATCTGCGTCATCGAAGACAATGGCGTCGGAAGAGCACGCGCCGCAGAGCTACAACAAGCGAGCGTCAAACACAAAGAACACAAATCTATGGGCACCAAGATCACTGAAACTCGCCTGCAATTGCTTCACGATCAAGAACATGACGAAGAAGATTTTATCCAAACGATTGATTTGATGGATGAGGTGACGGGAGAGGCTTTGGGTACGCGAGTAGAAGTAAGGATTCCGATTATGGATTTGCAGATGAAGTAAAAGACGTGGATCGTCTTGGATTGTATCCAAGATGCCATACGCTCCCGCTCCTATTACATTTTCTTTGATGAGCAATCGCATCACGGGTGAAAAATGCGACTCTTTAAATCATAACAAAGTCCATAAGGTATTTTCCAAATCTACAAAACCAATTAATCCAAATTCCTTATTATAAAAATGTTGAAATAGAGGTCTAAGATCCTCAGAATTATCTCTGCTTGTAACGTCAAAATATATCTTACCATTTAGTTCAAGTTCTTCGAAAAATAATTGATTGTAGGTTATATCCTGGCTTAAAGTTCTTTTAGTAAGTATGGCTGATAGTTCTCCTGAGTAAAAGGGCTGGTTAGTTTTTCGTGAAATATTCAATACATCTCCAACTGCAAAATCTCTTAGATCTGGTAAAGTGCAGATAGAGATTTTAAATTCCAATTCTTCTTCCACTTCTTTCAGTACATAAGATATCATTTCTGTTTCTATACAAAATAGTTTACGTTGGTTGTCTGATTGCTCACAAACGCTATGTTTTGCTATTTCATAGTGCGACGAGATAATATAATTTATCTTGAAGCACAAATTTCTTGACGTCTCCTTCCTTGTTTTTGTACCTAACTTCTTCTCCAGTTTCTAAGCAATATTGCACGGCGAACTCTTTTGTATTGTCTTCAAGTTCGTATCTGCCTATGTATTCTACATCACATATGTTAGAGTCACTAAGTCTTTCCGCTAGTTGACTTTCACAGGAAAAAGAATCTAACATGTTTACAGCTTCTCCTAAACAATCAATAGGTTGTTGAGGGAGCACTTCATCATTTTTAGTGCAAGAGCTGTAAAATGATAGAGCTAATACTACGAGCCCGAACACATAATTTCGGAACTTCATATCTTAGATTTTGATACACGGTTGAAAATTGTGTTTTCTTCAGTGAAAAACTACATGTAACGCGATTAACGAAGCTAAAATGATGCCTTAATGAAATTCTAAACGAATTACATTGTGCCGTTCGCCCGTTCGTCTAGCACCTGCGCAAGATTTTAAAAATTGAAGTATCTTATTTTGCTCGTTCGCGCAGCATGTCCCAAAACGCGCACGTTCGCGAGATTTTATAAATCGAAGTGTACTATTTTCCTCGTCTGTGACGAGTATAGAACAACCTAAATTATCTTCACTACGCTCGTCAAAGACAAGCAAAATAAGTCGTTTCGGATAATATATCCTGACGAACTTAAAACCTTTTCGGCTAAGAGCTGTACCACAAGAGTAAAACGCAAATGATAAAAATTACTCTAATTACCATATTATCCATTCAGGTTTTAATACTGAGTCTTCTTTTATTTCTAAGAAAGGAGAACAAATTAACGAATTCCTTACTCGGGTTTATCTTATTTTTATTCGGCTTGGCCACGATTAATTTTTCCCTTTTTCAAGGCTTGCTTCAAGAACAATTACTGGAATATATTCCCTACTTAAGGTTAGAACTTTTGTACGCTCTAGGTCCTGCTATTTACGCATATACCCTAGCTGCTACAAGTTCTGGATTTAAACTTAGACGAGTACATTTATTGATATTCCTACCAGCACTACTAGAGCTAATATATTATAGAACTTCATTTTATAGAGAAGGCGCAGGTATAATTGGTTTTGAGCCACAAAACTTTTTACAACTTCTATTTATAGTGCAGCAATGGATAGGCGTGATTTATTCTACCACTTTTATGCTTGTGGCTGTTTATGTGTTTTTTAAGTACCAAAATTATCGCGGTCATACAAAATATGTCTAATCCCAGCTTCTGTCAGAGCATCACTAATATGCTAAGTGAAGTAGTACTTCCAGATTACAACCCATCGCCCATTAATGCGATTGCTGATTATAGTCATTACACTTCGGACTCTACTTATTTTGGAAAATGGAAGGGCGAAATTAAGGTCGATGAAATGACTATTCCTTGCGCATTAACGATCAAACTAGATGGAAATATTGAAATGAATTATTTGGATTATACGTACAAATCCTATTTTACGCAAAACAATCCAATCCCTAATTAGAACAGTCTTATCAATGGGATTAGTAAATAAGCAGTCCTTTACAGGCTTGTATTTGGGCAATTTGCCATCAAAGGATATAAGACATGAGTTTAGTCAATTTCTTTCCTTAAAATTGATAAGAAACGAAAACACTTTATCTGGAACGGTAGTCGCCTTACCCGCCTCAGCGAGAGAATATTATGCTTATCCTTATTATATAAAACTTAGAAAAGAATAGGAGCAAAAACCCACTTTTACTGAAACCTTTATTCATCTGGTTCAAGTACAGTTAGCTTCCATCGAATGCCAGAAATTATGAACTTTGATAGCCTTTTACTTAGCATAACTCTTTATCTTTCAAAACAGGTTTAGATTTTCATCAATCAATAACTGGTGCATATCAAAAATAAGAAGTGGATGATTAGAACATCGACAAAAAGGTAGAAATTGCACGTATTACAAACTAATTAAACATTAATATTATGCTAGACTCTAAGATTATTGTAGTTGATGATCTTCTTTTTTAATCATCGTTAAGATTTATCTCTACTTTGCTCTACCTGACTTACAATGCTAAGTATCCTATAACTTACTGAAGCAGATAATAGCATAAAAATTAGGGTAGAGCACCTCTAGTTACTGCCCCAATAGCCAAGTAAAAATATTTCTTCACTATTAAATTTACCTAGTATGTTTAGAACGATAATAATCGATGATACAACAACTTTATAACCTCATTTTACCCAATTGCAAGCGGCTTCGACTAATGCTGGAGTCGCTTTAGCTAGTCAATAACATAGACACTACTTAATGATATTGACTGTGTAGCGGTTAATATCACATAGATTATGGTAGTTGCATCTTATTTCTGGGTTGAAAATTGGGACTTCAAGTAGCTTCCATGATAAGATAAGACTATTCTCTTACAACTTGAGCAATTTTAAAAACTATGTGGACTTTCACTTCTGGACATTTTTTTATCTTACACCCGCGGTGCGAAATGGAGAGGGACTTGGGGTAAAAACAGATTAATTTTAGTTCAAAGTCAATCTATCTCTGCCCTGAAAACCCTTTGTGAGCTGCCGTCAGACAGTGAACTAAATAAAGAATAAAAGAGTATCTAGTACTTTGTAGACGCTGAAATAACTAGTGGAGGTTTGGATAAATTCTGAAACTGATCAAGGAAAAAAGCGACCATAACTATAGTGAGTATTTCTAACGATGAGCAGGTTCAAAAGTCGCCAAAATTACCCGCCAATTTTATCTTGATAAAGCGCTAGGGGTGAAATCAGGATTAATAATTTCTATTTGCATAATCGGTAAACGCATTATTTATGAAACACCTAGTATTCACGATCTTTTCTATTTTCCTTTTAAATATCACAATTTCAAATGCAGCCATCATCTATGTAGATGCTAATAACTCGGTCAATGGAGATGGTAGTAGTTGGTTAAGTACCCTCCAAAATCTACAAGCCGCAATAGATTTAGCGGATGAAGGTGATGAGATATGGGTTGCAACTGGCACTTACTACCCTACCAAACTGGTAGATTTAGATCAAAATGCAGTGCTTGATGACAGAGAAGCTACTTTCCACATCACCAAGAACATCAAGATTTATGGTGGTTTTATGAACGGTGATACCTTCAACGATCGAGACACTAGGACCAATATCTGCGTTCTTGAAGGAAACCTCGGGGCGGTGGACAATATTGGTGATAATGCTTACCACGTAGTAACTGTTGATGGTACTACAGGAAGGTTAATCACTGCACAGATGCTACTAGATGGATTTACTATACAAAATGGTCAAGCGAGTGACTTTCAAGCCTATGTATATCAATCTGGTGGAGGCTTGTTCACCTATGCAGACGGCGCAGGTAACGAAGCGACACCAAGCATTAATGATTGTATTTTCAAAAATAATTATGGAAACGGAGGTGGCGCAGCAGCCGTCAGCCTTTTTGCAGGAAAAGCGGAGCCTACTTTTTCAAATTGCTTTTTCCTAAATAATCTTGGTGGTTTTAGTGCTGGAGCAGTAGAAAATGAAGGAAGCGCAAATACGACTACCCTATACAATTGCTTGTTTTATAAAAATTTTGCTAGTCTTTGTGGAGGTGCGGTTTATGCAAAGTCAGGAAATATCAAAATTGACTATTGCACTTTCGTAGAAAACAGTATTCAATTCGACCCTAGAGGTGCAGCACTCTGTGTGTTTAGTGGTAATATGGAGGTAAATAATTCCATAGTATGGGAAAATTTTTCCGAAGATGTTCCAAACGCTTCACAACTGTCTGTTTTTGGAGGGGGTACTATGAGACTTGCAAACACACTGATTGGAGGTAATGAAAATGTTACAGAACCAAACGACATTGATTACGTCAATACCATTGAAAACGATCCTTTGTTTATTGATCAAAGCCTGCCTGCGGGAATTGATGGAATACTTGGAACGGCAGATGACGGTTTGAGCTTAATGTGTACATCTCCTGCTATCAATTTTGCAGATAATATACTTTTCACTCCTGAACAGGATATTGTATTCAACGAGCGGAAGGCTGGTAAAAATTCAGATTTAGGAGCCTATGAAGCGGTTACTTGTGTAGTTCCAATCAGCTCTTTGACCATAGAAATATGCGAGGAGAATGACTTCGTAGATTTTGCCACAGTCGAGGGAGCAGTTGCTTATCAGGTGACAATTGAAGTAGCTGAACAAACTATTGTCCGACAAATTCCGCCTCCGCCATTTGAAGGTATCAGAATTCCTGAGCGACTAAAAAATACAGCTTTCACAGTGCAAATTGCGCCAGTTTTTGAAGATCTTGAAACTACTGAGTTGATAGTAGGAGGAGCATCCGAGACAAGATCAATGATGCTAGTTTGTGATAAATTAGAATCTAGAACTTCCACACGACAAGAGTCTTCATTAGTCTCCAATCCCATAAGTAATCAGTTGATTTTGAATTTGTCCCGAAGAAGAAAAAATAGCAATATCGACTTGCTCATCAAAAACTTGAGACAGATTCAAAATCAACTGAT
>JBCDFY010000108.1:0-23416 GCA_039176995.1 Bacteroidota bacterium | reverse complement strand
ATCCAAATCCATCAGGTTTATAAGGGGCGAAAAATGGTGGACAGCCATTTTTCACCCCTTATAAACCTTGATCAAATCAATCTGGTTCGACGCCAGATTGATTTGAAAGGAACAGAGAAATGAGTTAAGAATCCTCTGCAATTCTCATCAAAAGCGCAATTCGTTATAGTTAAGAATCCAGTAGCTTAATCTAAATAAATTAGATTTATGCAAGAATACGATTATCAGGAATACGATTATCAAGAGCAGGACAATCCGCAGGCAGAAAGCGAAAGCATCAGTGATATTCGAGCAGAACGCGCGCCACTTTACCGAAAATTGATGCGTTGGTTGTGGATATTAGCAGGTGCAGGTGTTCTGGCGATCATCATCTTCTTCATTGGCTTATCCTTTACTGATCTTCCCTCCATTCAAGAGTTAGAAAATCCGAAGAGCGAACTCGCCACAGAAATTTATAGCCATGATTTACAAGTATTTGGTCGCTTCTTCTCTGCTGGAACGAATCGAATCGCTGTTCCACCTTCTGAAATTTCAGAAAACGTGACCAATGCGCTCGTTGCGACGGAAGATGAAAGATATTATGACCATTCTGGTATTGATTTTGAGAGTTTAGCGCGTGCAGTGGTCTTTCTTGGAAAAGAGGGTGGTGGAAGTACGATCACACAGCAGTTAGCTAAGCAATTATTCACAGATAAATATGCCAATAGTATTCCTGAACGAATCATGCAAAAAACGAAGGAGTGGATTATTTCGCTTCGTTTGGAAAGACGTTATACTAAAGAGGAAATCATCGCGATGTATTTGAATAAATTTGATTTCTTGAATAATGCAATTGGTATAGAAGCAGCATCAGAAATTTACTTTGATAAAAGCCAATCTGAGTTGACCGTTGAAGAAGCAGCAGTATTCGTTGGAATGCTTAAAAACCCCACTATTTACAATCCGAACCGTTATGGAGAGCGCACTCAGAACAGACGCAATACGGTATTGAACCAAATGCGAAAAAATGAATATATTACTCAAGCAGAATACGATTCCTTGAAACTACTTCCTTTAGATATGTCCAGCTTCAAAGCCTCTACTCAAAGTGAAGGAATGGCAGCATATTTCCGCGCAGAGTTAGCAAAAGATGTGCGTGCTTTGATTGCAGATGAAAAAAAATCAGATGGCAGTAATTACAATATCTACGAAGATGGCTTAAAAATTTATACAAGTATAGATGTCGAAATGCAGAAAATGGCGGAAGCAGCAATGTGGAAGCATATGCAAAAATTGCAGAAAGATTTCGAGCAGCATTGGCGAAAAATGGATCCTTGGAAGTATAAAGACAAGGAAACCACGCCTTATCAGATGCAATTGCGCCAAGAGACATTAACGCGCCTTATTCGAGAATCTGATCGTTATCAGGATTTGCGTCCAAAGTATTTGAGTGGCGTAGCAGGAAGATTGACGAAAGATATTGATGGTTTGCGTTTGCGAGAATTAGACATTGATCGAGTGTTGGCTGCGGAAAAAAATAAACGTTACCTGAACAATTTAGTGCGCCGCAATCTGATTTCAGAAGATATGGCGAGTGCTTATCGAAAAGTGTTGAAACATCCAGCTTTCGATGAACTGAAAGCTAAATTTGCAGAACTGGAAAAAGCAAGCGAAAAAGTCTTCAACAAAGAAGTCAAAATGAAGGTATTCGCATATAACGATAAAATGCAAAAAGACACGACGATGTCTCCTTTGGATTCTATCAAATACCACCAAATGTTCTTGCAGTTGGGTTCAATGATTGCTGATCCACACACTGGACACGTCAAAGCATGGGTAGGAGGCATCAATCACCGCTACTTCAAATTCGATCATGTGCGCACACGCAGACAAGTAGGTTCTACTTTCAAACCTTTTGTTTATGCGACTGCTATTGCCCAAAAAGGATTTTCTCCTTGCTTTCAAGTAGATGATATGCCATATAGTATTCATCCTGGCGAGAGCAGTTTCTACCTCAAAGAAGAATGGCAGCCTTCCAATTCCAACGATCAATTTTCTTACGAAAAACTAACGCTTCGTCAAGCGTTAAGGAGATCAAAAAATTCAGTGACTGTCTATTTGATGAAAGAAATTGGCTCGGTAGAACCAGTGGTCAATATGGTTTCTGGGATGGGCATTGATACTAGAGCGAAATATCCCAACGGAGAATACATTGTACCAAGAGTACCTTCCATCGCCTTGGGTGCAGCGGACTTGACGGTGCAGGAAATGACAGGAGCATATACTACGTTTGCCAACAATGGATTTTCCACCAAACTGGCTCACATTCTAAGAGTAGAAGACAAAAACGGTCGCGTACTCTACGAAGCGATTCCAGCCAATGACCCTGTTTTGAATCCACGCTACAATTATGTGATGTTGGATTTATTAAAGCACGTTAGCACCACGATTCATTCTCAAATGAAGACCGTAAATGGCGGAAAAACGGGAACTACCAACAATCATGTAGATGGTTGGTACATGGGTGTCACACCTAACCTGATTGTTGGAACTTGGGTCGGTGGCGATCAAAATTGGATTCGTTTCAGAAACATAGACTACGGGCAAGGTGCAGTGATGGCGCGTCCATTTTTTGTAGAATTTATGCAAGCATTGGAGAGCAACAAAAAGCTAGAATGGGACACCGAAGCCAAGTTCATGCGTCCACCTGGTGATATTGGTATCGAATTGGATTGCAGTGCCTACGAAAGAGTAGATTTGGAAGGTGCATTTGATGAAACGGGCGAATCCATTTATGATGATGGCTTTGGTGATGAACTAGAATTTGATTTGCCACCAGTGGATACGACGGTTATAAAATAATGGCAGTGGTAGAAACGTAACACTCTGGGCTTGATAAGTACGAAGTTTACGAAGCGATTGCTAAGCCTCCATAGTTTCTACTTAGTTTTACGCCGAAAAAATAATTATAGAGGAGTGTCATCATTTACTCCTTCAACATTCAATCATTACAATGAAACCTTTTCAGATAAATTTAATCAACGGAATCGTATTAATCGCAATGGGCTTGTGGGGCTATTTTTCAGCCGGCGAAGATGCTTCTCCAACTGCGTTTATTCCAGTGGCTTTTGGAGCGTTATTTTTGATTGCTACTCCTTTGTTCAAGAAAGGAAATAAAGTAGTGGTACACATTGTTGTTCTACTCACTTTCCTTTTGATTTTTGCTCTATCCATGCCACTAAAAGGCAGAATGGAAGCAGAAGATACGGTTGGTATTGCTAGAGTTGGCATTATGATGGCAACTTGTGCCATTGCAATGGTCTTCTATGTCAAGAGCTTTATAGATGCTAGGAAAGCGAGGCAAGCGGGATAGAATAAAATAAGTTCTGACAAGTTATGCTTTTAATTAAAAATGAATATGATACTTGACTTATCTCTTTGCTCTTTTCAAATCAATCGGGCATCGAACCCGATTGATTTGATCAAGGTCTACAAAGGGTAAAAAAATGGCTAAAAGCCATTTTTTTACCCTTTGTAAACCTTGATGGATTTGGCTGGACTCGACGTCCAGCCAAATCCAAAATAAGCTCCCTTACGTAAAGAATATTCTTCTTCTGTTTGATTTATTCTCTATAAAAAGAGATTACATCTATGTCAAGCAATTTGGATCATTAAATCAACAAATGTCAACGTGCAGTCCAAACTATATTTCTTTCTTCTTGCGATATGCTTAAATGCTTGTATGTTTCCTCCACAAGAGGACATTACCGCAGTCAGTATGGATTTGAATGCGCCAGAGGTGCAGCGAATTTATGATTTGCAAGACCAACTGGCGCAAGATTCCTTAATTGATTTATTGCAAGCCGAAAAAGCGACCCAACGATACTGGGCAGCTCGTGCTTTGGCTTCGGTGCAAGGTGAAGAAGCAGTAGAACCGTTGATTCCTTTGTTGCAAGATACCGCAGCTTTAGTGCGACAGATAGCGGCTTATACTTTAGGGCAGATTGGAAGTGAGGCAGCGGAAAGCGCATTGGTAAATAGTTTTGATCAAAAAAATCCAAAGAGGGAGTTGAATTTCTATTTGCTGGAAGCTATTGGAAAATCTGCTTCTGCGAAATACTTACCACTCATTAGTTCTGTCCAAACCTACCAACCTACGGATACGCAATTGGTGAAGGGACAAGCCTATTGTATCTATAACTATATGCTGCGTGGCATTACACAGCCAGTCGCTACACAAAAGATGCTCGAATTGGTGGAGAACACAGCCCATCTGGATGATGCTAGATTGGTGGCAGCGAATTATTTGTTCCGAGGAAGAAATCTAGGTTTGGATACACTAGCAAATGATTCTTCTTTGGCGCAAGTATTCTCACAGGAAAGTGATCCACGCATCCGAATGTCATTGGCGATTGCTTTGGGAAAAACTAAGACCGATTTAGCACGCGAAACCCTGTTGGCACAATACGACAGAGAAAGTGACTATCGAGTAAAGTGCAACATCATTCGTGCGTTCTCCAATTTTGATTACTTGACCGTCAAAATTCCTGTGCTGAATGCTTTGCGCAATCCTAATTTGCACATTGCGAATTCTGCCGTGCAATATTTGACGACTTACGGTAATTCTAGAGAAGCCAATTCTTACCGTCGCTTAGCAAAAGACACTACTTTGCATCCACAAATTCAGATTGGGTTATTAGCAGCAGCGAATTCTAAAATGCCTAGCTATTTTACGGAATACAAAGGCAGAATTAATTTCGATTTGCGTCGAGCATATGAATCTGCGGGCGATCCTTACCTCAAAGCACAAGCCTTAACTGCAATGGGCTATTTTCCTAGAATGTACCGCTATATCGGTGAGTTGGATTTGAGCGGAGAAGCAGCAGTAGTGCAAACTGCACGGATGGAAGCACTACGTCTGATTTGTAGAGATGAAGCCTTTCGAGCGTCTATGGGCGCTTCTGTGAATCGAGCGACCCGCGAAATTGGCAATTATTTACTAGAGGGTGTTAAGAGTGGTGATGTTGGTCAGATCTATACAGCTTCCAGTGCTTTGCGCGTACCAGAGCGTAACTTTGCTACTATTCTAGCGGATAGTATTGGTATTTTAGAAACGGCTCTGGCGAACTTAGAAATACCAAAAGAAATAGAAGCCTACAACGAATTGGGTCAAACGATTGCCTTCTTCAAAGGAACGACTTTTGAGGAGAAAGAACCTGACTATAATCACGAAATCGATTGGGCAGACGTAGCAAAAGTCAATGAAGAAACACGCGCGACCATCCAAACTTCAAAAGGAAATATTACCTTGAAATTCTACAAAGACTTAGCCCCTGCCACTGTCGCCAATTTCATCCAATTAGCGCAATCCAATTATTTTGATGGTAAAAACTTTCATCGCGTCGTGCCTAATTTTGTCATTCAAGGCGGCTGCAATCGAGGCGATGGTTTTGGTGCAGAAAACTTCAGCATTCGCTCAGAAGTGCCACCGATTCGCTATGAACGGTCAGGCATGATTGGCATGGCTTCTGCTGGCTTGCATACTGAAGGTACGCAGTTCTTTATCACACATTCTCCTGCGTTGCATTTGAATGGTAAATACACCATTTTTGCAGAGGTGGTGGACGGAATGCAAGTGGTGCATGACATTCAAGTTGGCGATACGATTGAGCGCGTGGCTGTGGAAATGGCTGAAATTATAGAAGTACCAGAAAGTTAGAACGTATAAGGTAACACGAAGTCTCCACCGTCAGAACCATCTTTGTCGCCGTCAAGGATTTGTCCATCTTCGGAGCGAATAACAACATCACCATTACCTTTGAAGATGATTCTTATTGTACCCTCACAATCGGTAGAATTTTGATTACAACCTGATACTATTCCTGAAAAAGAGAGACTAGAGCCAAAGGAAAAGTCTAAGCGCAATTCGTCTAGTCCTTCAAAGAGAACACTTTCTCCAATTCTAACTGTAGAAGTATCAACTGGAGCACTAAAATCTGCACCTATAAATATCTGATTTCCAATACTAGGAGGTCCTACACCATATTCGACCACGAAAAATGGATCAGGAAACTCATCAATCACCGTTGGTGTCAAATCTTCGCATTCGCAACTCCACAAAAAGCAAATCGCTACTGTTAAAGAAAGAAAAATAGAACGTTTCATTTTTAGATATTTTTGGTTGTTAATTAATGGTGCGGAGAGTAGTATTTTTAGGCTTTAATTCCTCGGTGCAGTGCTTGCCAAATTAATTCTTAGATACACCTCAAAATTGTTGTACTTCAAGCACTGCTGCTTGTAATCGTTCGGATAGAAACGAAAATCTTGCCGAAAACCTAAAGCGATATCACTCAATAAACCTGCTTCAATAAACCAATGTGCGATGCCTCCCACCGCAAAATTGGAAGAGACATCTTCGTTAAAAATGACTGCATCTTCTTGATTACGACGATTGAAGAGTCCAAAATTAGATTCCACTTCATCTCGAAATTGTCCTTCGATGAAGAAAGATTGTTCGAAGAATTCGGTTCGGAAGAATTCGTCGTTTTCCCATTCTTCGAGAGCGAAACTTCTATCCTCTAAAAAATCTTCGTAGTCGAAAAAACCGAAAGAGTTTCCTCGAAATCTTCCTTTACCAAAAAGAGGAATGGAAAGTCCTCCTCCTGCGCCCACTGCTAATAAACCACCGATCCGATATTCTGTTTGTGCTTGCAAATCTAGCGTTTGCATACTAAGTCTTTCTTCTAATACAACTCGGTCACCAAAATTATCTGTGATTCCAAAAGGAAAAAACAAATCGCTTCTCCGATGCTCAAAACCAAAGCCTGCCACACTTGCTTCCCAACCTGCAAACAGCGTCCAGCCGTTGCGCACATAATTTCGACGTTGATAAATGCCTATGTTGAACCAATTTTGAAAATCATCATAGGCGCGGTCGAAACCAAAAGAAAAATCGCCGTCTCTCAAATCGTAATTACCACCACCTCCAATATTACGTCCTATCTTTAGACCAATGCCTTGATGTTTCCAGTTGTTCCTGACTGTGTTAGTTTCAAATTCTTCGCCACCTTCAAATTCAATAACAGAAGAGAGTTTAGTCACATCTTTCTTCTCGGAGGTACTTTTTACTTCAAATTTGATATAGCCCTGAGCAAAGTTACGTCCACCTATTCCTTTTTCTTTTTTAAGCAATACATTGTGAAAAGTGAAGTAAATTGTATCTGTATGACGAGTAGTATCTACCTCGAAGCAACTTTTGCTGCCTGAAGTTGGGTCATAATTCACTAATGTATTGCAATCGGGGCAAATACTCGTTTTCTTAGGGTCGCGATCTATGACTTTAATAGAATTGCGATCTAAATTTTGATTCCAAGGCACTTTTACAATTACGCGTTCGGCTGCTTTGCCTCCTTTATTCTCAAAATGAACTGTGTAAGTAAATTTTTGGGGGTTCTTTTTGTTAAATAGTACCACATTGTGCGGTTCAACTTCCATTTTATTGGGATCGTGGACGCTCAACATTTTCAAAGGATAGGTATCTGTCATTTTATCAGGTATAAAACCTGCATTTTCAGGAATGAAAACAGCTTTCAAAGTGGTAATTAATTTATCTTTTTTCTTTTTTAAAATGATGGTATCTAAAGCAGGACTGGCAGCAACGGTCAAGAAAATGCGCTGAATATCGCCAGGTTTTCCACTACATTCGAAGCCTACAGCTGAGTATTTTTCTTTATTCAATTCATCTAGTAAATACAGCTTAGCCTTCTCTCGAATATTCATGTTAATTGGCTCAACTGCACTCATCTTTTTAGCACCGTGAAGACGTGGATTATATTTATAAGTCAAAGGTGAAAAGCTCAATTTGGAATCCTCTTTTTCTTTATCACTATTGTAGAGGAAAATCAAGTAGCCTTGATTGGCAGTGGCAGGCATTTTGTATTCTAAAATAACCTGGATATCATTATCTGGTACAAGTTCATTAGCTACATTCGTTTCTATACTAACTGCTTTTTTAATACGATTTTCCACTATCGTATTTTTGCAGTTTATATCTACTTCTACAGTAATTGGCGCAGTGAGCGTTTTTGTTTCATCATGTGAGTAGTGTGGTATCAAGCTCACTCGGACATTATAGATTCCATCATTTTCGTAACAATAGATTGGTCGGTTACTGGCGCAGTAGTTTCCGTCGTCGAACTCCCAAAACATTTTCCAGTAGGAAGCCTGTTTCGCACCTGCGGCCTGCGTTGGAGGTGCAAGTCCACTGATGGAAAAAGTATTATTTTTGTATTGAATTTTCTGTGAAAAGGAAGGAGCGATGAATAGTTGGAAGACTATCAGTGTGCATAGAATTGTTCTCATTATGGGTATCGTTTTAAGGTTATGAAGTCACTAATTTATGGCGTAAAGTTATAGGGAAGCAACGAAAAAGTCAAGTAGAGTATTTAGATTGCTTCTATGACAAATAGTACTTCATCAAAATCTGTGCAAACAAATTCACTGAAAACTCGTTTTTTTCATCAAATAACCATTTCATGCAATTATTACTCGTTGCTGCTACACCCTATGAAATCCTACCACTACAACAATATTTGGAAGCTAATTTTCAGCAGAAAGAAGAAAGAATCTTCGAGCGAGGAGAGTTGCAAATTCAAGTATTGATCACAGGTGTCGGTCAAATGCTAACCGCTTTTGCGCTGGGTAGCATTTTGAGCCAAAAATCTTTTGATTTTTTATTGAACGCAGGCGTCGCTGGAGCATTTGATCGCAGTTTAAAATTGGGAGAAGTCGTAAATGTGGTGAGCGAGAGATTTGGAGATTTAGGAGCAGAAGATAGAGATGGAAGTTTTATAGATGTGCATGAGTTGGGATTGATCGACGAGAATGCTTCACCTTTTGAAAAGGGTGTTTTACCTAATCCAACCGTGATGCAATTTGATTTTTTGCAGAATATTAAAGCATTGACAATCAATAAAGTACATGGTAGTGCAACAAGCGTTGCCGCTATTCAGAAAAAGTACTCAGATGTGCAAATTGAAAGTATGGAAGGTGCGGCATTTTTCTATGCTGCTTTGGTCGCAAATATTCCTTTCTTACAAATTCGTTCAATTTCTAATTATGTAGAAGCAAGAAATCGGGAGGCATGGGAATTGGGTTTGGCAATAGAAGAATTGAATAAAGTTTTGATTGGGATGATAGAGGGGTTTGGGTAAGAACTGAAACTACACGGCTTGATAAAAGGCAAACTGTAATCCTAAGATTGCGCACATAACAAATTTCACTTCTATAAAAGATTTAAAATAACAGAAACTCTGAACTCTGCTTTTGTCAACTGATGGCGGCATCAGCCCGAGGCAGACGTAGTCGAACCGCCATCAGTTGATCAAGATTTATTGAGGACAAAAAGCGGCAATAAGTCATTTCTTGTCCTTAATAAACTTTGATAGAATTGGATGGACTCGACGTCCATCTAATTCCAAACAAGTCGCTTTTGACGAGTATCTCTACAAGTTATTAGGCGTATCTCAAAATTTATGTCGGATGATTGCAGAAAAATCTCTTAAAAATCAAACGCTTTTTCTACGATTTCTTTCTGCTGCTGATCGTGCATCTTCTTGAAACCGGTAGCTGGCGAAGCACTTGCCCTACGCGAAATAAGCTGCACCTGTTTTTTGCCATACCAGTTGCTAATCAAGTAGTGCCAAGCGCCCATATTCGCAGATTCTTCTTGCACCCAAAAGACTTCGGCTTCGCTGTATTTCTGGAAAATTTTCTCTAACTGCGTTTCTGGTAAAGGATACAGTTGCTCTAAACGAATAATCGCAACGTCTTTACGATCGTCTTCGCGTTTCTTCGCTAGTAAATCGTAATAAACTTTTCCAGTGCACAAAAGTAGTCGCTTAATTTTTTTGCCACTTCTTGCCCCTACTTCCGAATCATCCAATACCTCTTGGAATCTCGTCCCCGTTTCCAATTCGCTCATATCAGAAATCACTTCGGGGTGACGCAATAAAGATTTTGGAGACATGACCACCAAAGGTTTGCGGAAAGGACGTGCCAATTGGCGACGAATCAAATGGAAGAAATTCGCAGGCGTTGTACAGTTGGCGACAGTAATGTTATACTCTGCACAAGATTGCAAGAAGCGTTCTAGGCGTGCGCTGGAGTGCTCTGGTCCTTGTCCTTCATAGCCATGAGGCAATAAAAGTACTAAGCCGCTCATGCGTTGCCATTTGCTTTCTGCTGCGGTAATGTATTGATCTACAATGGTTTGTGCACCATTATAGAAGTCGCCAAACTGTGCTTCCCAAATGACTAGCGCATCGGGAGTCGCTAAGGAATAGCCATATTCAAAACCCATCACAGCAAACTCCGAAAGTAAGGAATTATAAATTCTAAACTTACCTTGTTCTTTTTGCAGATCGTTGATGCGATTGTATTCCCAATCGGTACCATTGTCATTCAAGATGGCATGACGATGCGAGAAAGTTCCTCTTTGGACATCTTGACCACTCATTCTCACATCTTTGCCTTCCATTAAAATAGAGCCATAAGCGATTAATTCCGCCATTGCCCAATCCAATAAATTATCTTTGAGTAGCTTTTTCTTTCCTTTGATTAAGCGATCTATTTTTCCGATTGGATTGAGGTTTTCTGGATAAGTCATTAAGTGTTGAGCAATTTTTTCAATGGTTGCTCTTTCTATTCCTGTAGCCGGGGAAAGATCAAAGTCTTTTGCTTCTGACCTCTTCAATGCCTGCCACGCCAATTCTGGTTTTTGCATTTGATAAGGCGGTGGATTTTCTTTCACATTATCCAGCCGCTGCTGTAAGTTGTTCCAGAATTCTTTCTCTAATCGTTCGGCGGTTGCTTTATCTAAATCTCCGCGAGAGAGTAATTTTTCAGTATATATCTCTCTTGGGTTTTTATGCTTTTTGATGAGTTTATACATTTCAGGTTGCGTAAAACTTGGATCATCGCCTTCGTTGTGTCCATGCTTTCGATAGCAAACCATATCAATGAATACATCATCATTGAACTCTTGACGATAAGCAACAGCTAATTCCGCAACGAAAACCACTGCTTCTGGATCATCACCATTCACATGGAAAACAGGAGCTTGTACTACACCTGCCACGCCTGTACAGTAAGTAGAAGAGCGCGCGTCTTCGTAATCCGTCGTGAAACCAATTTGATTATTGATAACAAAATGAATCGTTCCGCCTGTTTCGTAGCCATCCAATTCACTCATTTGTACAACTTCAAATACAACTCCCTGACCTGCAATGGCGGCATCACCGTGAATTAGAATAGGTATGATGCGATCATAGTCGCTACTGTATAATATGTCTGCCTTTGCTCTAGCGAAGCCTTCCACTACTGGATTGACGGACTCTAGGTGCGATGGGTTGGGCACTAATTTGAGGTGTACTTTTTTGTTATGCAGCGTCTCTACTTGAGAAGAATAGCCTAAGTGGTATTTTACATCACCATCGCCAAAGCTCTGATCTGGAATGGCTGTTCCTTCAAATTCATTGAAAATATGATCGTAGGTCTTGCCCATGATATTTGCCAAAACATTCAAACGCCCTCGATGTGCCATGCCAATAATAAATTCTTCCACTCGATCTTCTGCACCTGTCGTGAAGATAGCATCTAAGCCAGCAATAATGGACTCACCACCTTCCAGCGAAAATCGCTTTTGACCAATGTACTTCTTGTCCAAAAAGCTCTCGAAACCAACTGCACCGTTCAACTTATGCAGAATTCGAAGTTTTTTTTCCTTGCTCAAGCCATAAGCTTGTTCTACAACTTTCTCAATACGGGTTCGTAGCCAACGGCGCTTTACACGGTCTTGAATGTGCTCAAATTCAAAGCCGATGTTACGGCAGTAACCTCGCTTCAAATGAGCAACAATATCGCTCAGTTTTGCACTTCCAATCCCAATTTCATTACCCGCAAAAAAAACAGTATCCAAATCTTTTTCGGATAATCCAAAATCTTCTAGTGCCAAGGTCGCATTTCTATCTTTTCGTGCTTTCAGTGGATTAGTAGTCGAGAGTAAATGCCCTCTATTACGGTAGCCCTTAATTAAGGACAATACTTTCATCTCGTGAGCAATACTATCTGAAGAAACACCAACTGCATTAACAGTTGCTGTACCATTAGTGCTGCCGTTGCCAGTACCAGCATAATCGAATCCTCTGAAGAAACTTTGCCAACTTTCTTCCACAGAGTTAGGGTTACTCTGATAGCTCTGATACAATTGATCTATGTAAGAAGGATGTGCATTGGCGACGAATGAAAAATCTTGCATGGGTATATTCTGTTCTTGTAAATTAGGTGCGAAACCTGTAATTATTTCACGTTTTATAAAACTTCACAAATGTACAATAGCTAATTTTAAAACGCTAGTGTATGAGATGCTTTTTTGGAAGAATAGTTGTAAGAAAGATGCCAGCTTTGTTTGTGAAAAGACTGTTACATTTTACGAGTACGTTTAAATGCGTAAAATGGTAAAAGTCTAGTCCCTCCAAAAGGAAGAGGGTTGTTCATTTTTCCATATAATCTCTTCGATTGATTCCAAATTTCCGCATTTTGGAATCTAGTGTCTTAGCGTTGAGCTTCAATAATTCAGCTGCACCACCTTTCCCACTCACGCGCCAATCTGCTTTTTTTAATGCCTTGAGAATATGTACTTTTTGTATCTCTTCAAAAGACAAAAATTCTCCATTTTTCGCTGATTTTTTCTTGATGTGCCAATGGTCTAGATTAAGGCTAGAACCATTAGAAAGCACGATAGAGCGTTCGATGATATTCTCCAATTCTCGGATGTTGCCAGGAAAATTGTAATTGATGAGTTTATTCATGGCGCGTTGTGAGATTTTATCGACTTTGCGTCCAGATTTTTCGCTGAACTTCTTCATGAAGTGATTCGCTAGAACTGGAATATCATTTTTGCGCTCTCGCAGTGGAAGATTTTCGATTGGAAAAACGTTCAATCGGTAGTACAAGTCTTCTCTAAATTTACCTTCTTCTACCAATTTTTCCAGATTGCGGTTAGTTGCCGCCAAAATGCGAACATCCGTTTTAATAGTCTCATTGCCTCCCAATCTGGAGAATTCTCCTTCTTGTAAAACACGCAGCAACTTAGATTGCAATTCAAGCGGCATCTCTCCAATTTCATCCAAAAATATAGTCCCCCCGTCTGCTAACTCAAAACGTCCAATTTTAGTTTTTTCTGCTCCTGTAAAAGCTCCTTTTTCATGACCAAATAGTTCACTTTCAATTAAGTTGGCAGGTAAATTGGCACAATTGATTTTAATTAGAGCACGCGGATTTCGATTACTCAATTTATGCACTGCACGAGCCAACAACTCCTTTCCTGTTCCCGTCTCTCCCAAAATAAGTACAGTCGTATCCAAGGTCGCCACCTGTTCAATTTGCTGTAGGATGAGTTGATATTCCTTACAAACGGTAATAATTTCTGTAAAGCTATGTTGTAAACGAATGTCCTCTTGCAAGTACTCGTTTTCTGCTTGTAACAAATCTTTCAAGCGGTTTAATTCTTCCTCTTTTTGCTTTTTGAGAGTAACATCTCGTAAAACAGCACAAATGTATTCCTCATCTTTGAATTCCAGAAAGTTGATGCTCACATCTACCGGAAATTCAGAGCCATCTTCTCTACGATGAATAGACTCATATTCCAGGTGTTTTGTTTTCCTGAACCTATCCCATCTTTCTCGCCAACTTTCTTCATCGACACGCGGCGCAATATCCCAAACATATTTCTTCAGAAACTTTTCTTTTTCAATTCCATGCGCATCCGCAACTGCATTGTTAACGAAAATGAATTTTCCGTCGTAATTGACCCAGAAAACCATATCACTCACCTCTTCTATCGTAAAGCCCTTCATCTCTAGGAAAAGCTCTGATTCATTACTAGAAGTGACTTTTTGCAGAATACCTATTAGTTTAACTACTTGCCCATCAAAGACTTGTGGAAGAGCGGAGACAAATACGTTCTGCTTTTCTCCTTTTAGGTTGGTTGCCGCTACTTTCATCTCAAAGGATTCCCCTTCTTGAATTGCGCGTTGAAGGGCTGCTTGAACGTTCTCACCATGAGCTTCTTCACATAGATCAATAGCCAATTCAGGGGTGAGTTGTTGATTAGGAGATGCACCAAAAATCTTTACGATTTCGTCGGTATAATTCACTTCTCCCGTCACTAAATTCCAGTCCCAAGCACCTACGTGTGCCATCTCTTCTGTTAGTTCGAATAGATTTTTGAATCGCTCTTCGTCTGCTCTATTTTTAGCCGTTAAGAAAATAAACTCTTGCTGATTAAGAGTGACCAGAGAAAGCGAAATTTCGACAGGAAAGGCTTGCCCAGATTGATGATAATGCTGAGTATTTAAGACCAATCGCTGCTTTCTACTCAACTGATGCTTCCATTGATTCCAAGTAATTTTATTAATCAATGGATTGATGTTGAAAATGCTAAAGTTCTTAAATTCTTGTTCAGCGTATCCTAAACTTAATGCCATTGCTTGATTCACGCTACGAACATTACCCTCCAAATCAAACCAAATTACAGGTGTTGGAAGATGCTCAAGCGTGAAATTGATGATGCTCGCATCAACACACTTCATTTTACCAATAATGTTTTTGGCAACTATGCTTGGCTATACAGTGATGGGTCTTAGATAGTTGCTCTTTGCTTGTTGTTGAAAATAGAGATTGGAATAGTTGCTATACGATTATAAATAAAGAGAATTTATACGAAATAGACAAATAAAGTTGTGAGGAAGAAAAAGAAGGACGATGAAAATAGAAAAGGAGGTGGACATAAAATCCACCTCATAATTCAATGTAAGGGTCTGAGTTAAACTTCTGAACTTTTTAAAAAAGGTATTTCGTTTTGGATTACGAACGACATGTTAGATGATAGTCAAATATGATGCCATTAGTTTAAATATTTGTTAACCAATATTTTACATATATAAATCCAAATTTGAATTCTTAAATAAAAGAAGATTGCCAAATGTAAGGAGCATATGAATAACTGGTTACAATTGCCTTTTCTGAAGCTGAAAGTATTCTTTTGAACTAAATTTTGTGCGCAAATGGAGGAAAATAGAGCGTAGAAAGCAAATGAGGATAGACATATCATCACTTCTTAGATATAAGTATTTTCTTAAATAAAAGAAATTTACTTTCGTATAAAATCTGCCTTTCTTGTTTAATTTTCTGGTTATCAATCATATAGGTTTTTTGGCACGCAAATTGTTTAGTATGGCAATAGGAAGTCACCCACGATTGTTTTTACTATGAGATCAAATACCAAACAAAAAGAGGAGATATTAGATGTAGGAATTAATACTCATCTAAAAAATGACTTGGAAGTTATTCTTGTTCAAGAAGATCATTCGGGGCAATCCTTTATGATGCAATTGGTAATTGATCGTTTGAAACGTAAGTATGAACCTCATGTGAATTTTCTTTTCCTTGAGCTGAATCAGTTCTCGGAAAATTACAAGCACATAGCTAAGATACAGAAATCACCCACTGTTCTTATTTTACAAGAGGAGCGCCTACTTCACTTATTTGAAGGGTTAACTTCAAGTCGTGAAGTAGAGCAATCTCTTTTTTCGTAAGGAAATCGCTCTTGTTCATTAATCAAAGATGTTACCCAACGAAATGTCACAGAAGTTTTTAGTACTTCACCTGGTTGTTAATCCTTAAATCTGATCCCAAAGAACCTCAAACCCCAAAGCCAAAAATTACTCGCAGGTACACCTGGTACTTGCATTGCTTGTTGTTAATAGAGAGGAGAGATCGCTTGGTCGCTCCTTTTTTTTGTGCTGAATTCTAGCTTGCTCGAAAAACTACACAATAATGTCCTTTCCCCTTATGCTCATTAAATCCAAATTCCTATCTTGTACGGCGTTTACTTTTCTGACTTCCAACAGAAAATTCTATTTTTGGTCTAACCTCCGACTTCTTTTAATAAACATTTAATACTGAAATCATTACGTATGAAAAAACAACTTCTATCTGGATTAGTAATACTCCTTGCTTTATGCTTCACCTTTAGTGCGCAAGCACAGCGTAAAAAGAAAAAAACCAAAGAAATGCCAGCAAAAGTTGAAGCTCAAAAAGTGGGCTTCGAGGAAAATCTATACAATTCTATTCAATGGCGAAATCTAGGTCCACATCGCGGTGGGCGTTCTGCTACAGTGACGGGTGTCCCAGGGAAGCCGAACCTCTACTATATGGGCGCAGCAGGTGGCGGTGTTTGGCGTACCAAAGATGCGGGCAGTACTTGGGAAAATATTTCCGATGGTTACTTCGGTGGTTCAATTGGAGCAGTAGCGGTAAGTGAATATGACCCAAATGTCATCTATGCAGGTGGTGGCGAAGTGACCGTCCGCGGAAATGTCTCTTCGGGCTATGGAATGTGGAAATCTGTAGATGCTGGTAAAACTTGGAAAGCTATTGGTTTAGAAAAATCTCGCCATATTCCACGCATTCGTATTCATCCTAAAAACCCAGATGTAGTGTACGCTGCTGTGTTGGGAAATCTCTACAAAGATACCGAAGAACGCGGTGTTTATCGCAGTAAAGATGGCGGCGAGACTTGGGAAAAAGTGCTCTACGTCAGCGATGCAGCAGGTGCTTGTGATTTGACTTTTGATCCTAACAATCCACGCGTTTTGTATGCTTCCACTTGGAAAATTCGTCGTACACCTTATAGCTTATCTAGTGGTGGCGAAGGAAGTGGACTTTGGAAAAGTACCGATGGAGGAGATACTTGGACAAACATTAGTCGCAACAAAGGTTTGCCACAAGATACTTTAGGCATCATTGGTGTCACCGTTTCTCCAGTTAATTCCAATCGGGTTTGGGCGATCATTGAATCGCAAACGGGTGGCGTTTTCCGCTCTGATGATGCAGGCGAAACTTGGATGAAAATAAACAGCGAACGCTCTTTGCGCCAACGTGCTTGGTATTACACACGCATCTATGCGGATACGCAAGACGAAGACATTGTTTATGTATTGAACGTACAATTTCATCAATCTAAAGACGGTGGAAAAACTTTCAAAACCTACGGTACGCCACACGGTGACCATCATGACCTTTGGATTGCACCAGAAGACAATCAACGTATGGTCGTGGGTGACGATGGTGGCGCACAAATCAGTTTTGATGCTGCGGAAAATTGGAGTACTTACCTCAATCAACCTACCGCACAATACTATCGCGTAACTACGGATGATCATTTTCCTTATCGAATTTATGTCGCTCAGCAAGACAATAGCACACAGCGCATAGATCACCGAACGGGTGGCTACTACATCACGCAGCAAGATTGGGAATCGTCGGCAGGTTGCGAGTGTGGGCATATTGCGATTCATCCGCAAGATCAGGATATTGTATTTGGTGGTTGCTACGATGGTTTGTTGCAACGATTAGATCACAAAACAGGAATGGCACGTTCCGTGAATGTCTATCCCGACAACCCAATGGGACATGGCGTGGAGGGAATGCGCTACCGTTTCCAGTGGAATTTCCCGATTTTCTTTTCGCCGCATCATGATAATAAATTATATACCGCTTCCCACGTACTACACGTGAGCGAAGATCAAGGACAAAGTTGGAAGATTATCAGTCCCGATTTGACGCGTAACGATACGACACGCATGGGTTCTTCAGGCGGACCGATTACGCAGGACAACACCTCAGTAGAATATTACTGCACCATTTTCGCAGCAGCAGAATCACCACGTGTGAAAGATTTGATTTGGGTGGGTTCGGATGATGGTTTGATTCACATTACCAAAGATGGTGGGGACAATTGGGCAAATGTAACGCCTAAAAATATGCCTGAGTGGATTATGATTAACAGTATTGAACCCGATCCACACAGCGACGGCGGTGCATATGTCGCAGCGACCATGTACAAAAGTGGCGATTTTCAGCCGTATTTGTACAGAACGAAAGATTATGGACAAACTTGGACTAAAATTGTAAAAGGTATTGATAGTGAGCATTTTACAAGAGTGGTTCGTGCCGATCCAACGCGTAAAGGTCTGTTGTATGCAGGTACGGAAACTGGAATGTATATGTCTTTCGACGATGGTGCGAATTGGCAATCTATGCAATTGAATATGCCGACTGTTCCAATCACAGATTTGGCATTGAAAAATGATAATTTGATTGCTGCTACACAAGGACGTAGTGTCTGGATGATTGATGATTTGACGCCTTTCCATCAAATGAACGACGCAATCGCTAAGAAAGATGCGCATTTGTATCAACCGATTGCTTCTTATCGCATGAATGGGGGACAAGCAAAGCCTTCTAAAACGGCTGGACAAAATCATCCAGGCGGCGTGAATGTGCATTATTTCTTGAAGGAAAAACCTGCGGATTCCGTAGAAGTGAAACTGGCGTTTCTAGAAATGAATGGTGATTTAATTCGTGAATTTTCGACCAAAGCAAAAGAGAAGCGCGATCAGTTGGCGGACTTGAAAAAAGGTGGAAATAGCATTCGTTGGGATATGCGCTATCCTGCTGCCGAAAAATTCGATGGCATGATTTTATGGTGGGCATCCTTGAATGGTCCATTCGCGGTGCCTGGTAAATACAAAGTGCGCCTAACAGTAGGAGAGGAGTCGCAAGAGCAAGATTTTGAAATCTTGAAAGACCCTCGTTCGCCTTCTAGTATGGACGATTATCAAGAGCAGTTTAGCTTTTTGATGGACATCCGTTCGAAGATCAGCGAAGCACACGAAACGATCAGCGAAATTCGTAGTGTCCGTAAGCAAATCAATACGTACACCGATCGCATCAAGGATGATGAATCCATGAAAGATTTGAAGGAATTGGCGGAGGAAATCAATAAGGAAATGAAAGTAGTGGAAGAGGCACTCTATCAGACTAAAAACCGCAGTCGCCAAGACCCACTCAATTTCCCCATCCGTTTGACAAACAAGCTGGCACACTTGAATTCTCTAGCGAATGGTGAATATCCACCGACTTCGCAGATGTATGAAGTGAAGAAAGAAATGACGGAAGCAATTGACGAAGAATTGAATAAATATAGCAAAGTGAAGAGCGATCTATTGCCGAAGTTCAATCAGTTAGTGAAGGAGAAAGCGATAGATGCGATTGTGTTGGAGGAGAAGAAGGAGGATAGTTAGAAAAGCTCCAGATGACGGTGTGATTTTCCATCACGCCGTCATTTTAATTCAAAGCATACGCCCGACATACTTCACCTCAAACTCACCTAATTGATTTTTTCTGAGTTGAAGATTTATCCATTCTCCTAAGTAAAAACGAAGTACTTTTTTGATAGCATCTACGGAGACTTTGATATGACGCAGTTGCTCTTGATTTTGCTTCTTCAGAGCTATTGTTTGTTCTTATATATTAGCAATGGCAAGGGTTCCAGAAATTTCTAAAATATCTTCCTTGGTATCTTCATTTTTTGCTTCAACGATATTTTGATTTACTTTTTCAAGCAGCAATTCCATTTCATGTCGGTGAATATCCGACGGTTTTCCCATTAACCCTAGCTGTAAAATTCTTTGCGCTTCTTCGTATCTTCCAATGTTATAACCCAACTGTCCTGCACTATTGACAATCACATATTTGAATGTAAAATCATCAGGTTCTGCTAACACCTGCAAGTCCGCTTCTCACTCCAATAGCCAAGCTCTTTCTTGGTAATCCTGTAAGAAATCGGTTTGCCCTTTTGCTTTATAAATCCCTGCTAAATCATAAAACTCCATCGCCGTTCTATGCAGCAAAGTAAATGCACTCATAATTTGACAATTTTAGCTTGAGGTGTCGAAAATTCAACCACTGTAGTGTCTGCAAATATAGATTTTATGAGCAAACTGCTTTGAACAAGAAGAGTAAAGTCTAATCTTACCTATTTCATTCTTAAAGTACCACAACAACATGACCGAAGCCCTCCAGCGCATTCGAATTTATAACATTGGTTGCTTAACAGCCTCAACCTGCTCCCTCCTGTTTGGTTACTCTTTTTTTCGATACTTATAATACAATACCATTAGTACAGAATTGAGGACTACCGCTGTGCCATTAGTTACGGTGAGTGGAATATCTTTTTCTATTGCACCATAAATCGTCCACAAAGTGACCCCCAAAATAAGCACGCCCAACCACCATGGTGATAGATCATCTACTGCCTTTGTGTCCCATGCTTTTTTAATTTGTGGAATGATGGAAGCCGTTGTAAATATACCCGCTGCTATTCCAAGGATGCTGGTGCTGTCCATGAATTTCTATTTTGGAGTAGAACTTTTTTTACGATTTAAAGTTCGACACAATGGCAGTTGCCCAGAGTAATAAAAAGGTACGAAGTAGGTATAGCGACCATCATTCTTTGTCCTTATTTTTAGGATGTTTTTGACTTTAGCAAATTGCAAGTTCTACCGAGTGCTGCTAGACCTGTCACCAAATGGGAGGACGAAGATGATGCGATGTTGGATATCGTGCAAGGCGTTAAAGAGATTTTGGAGAACCGCTTGAAATAATTTTTTGCAGCATAAGTTCATCTTTTTCCCTCAAGAACCCATCACAGCAACTCTATTCCGCAACCCCAAAACTACACTTCTTTCCTCTTCAGATCGCACTAAATTCAATGCCTTTTCAAGGTGCTGCATTGCTTTTTGTTGATCTTGAGATTGGTATAGTTCTGCCATCAAACAATGATAAAGATGACTTTTTGTGAGATTAAACTGTTCTGCTTCCTGAATGGCAGCGTCTATGGAATTTGCTTTCGCTAGAGCATAAGTTCGATTGAGGGCAGCTATTGGAGAATATTCTATTTGCAAGAGTTGATTGTAAAGTTGAAGAATTTTTTCCCATTTTTCGGGATGATCTTCTTTTCGGCTGTGCCAAAAGGCAATGGCAGCTTCTAGGTGATATTTGCTCATTTGTTTGCCTTCAGCAGAACGATTAAGGTAGTATTCTCCTCGCAAAATGAGTTCTTCGTTCCATAAATTTCGATCTTGGTCATAGTACAAAATCAATTCGCCTTGCGCATTTTTCCTTGATTCAAAACGCGAAGCGTGGAAGCACATTAACGCCAACAATGCAAAAACTTTGGGGAGAGCAGTTCTATTATCATTCATTAATAATAGGCATAATCGCATTGCTTCCAAGCACAAATCTTTGCTCAATACTTGATCTTTAGAAGAAGAATAGTAGCCTTCATTAAAGAGTAAGTAAATGGTAGTCAGTACATTATCTAAACGCTCTTCGATTTCCGTATTTTCAGGAAAAACAAGTTCAATATCGTTTTTCCGCAGATTAGCTTTAGCACGGTAAAGTTTTTTGTTGATGGTTTCTTTATTGGACAGTAAAGCACTAGAAATTTCATCTATCCCAAATCCGCAAAGTACGCGTAAGCCTAATGCGATCTGCGCTTCTGTAGGAATGCTTGGATGACAAATGGCAAAGATCATTTGCAACTGACTGTCGGTGATACTCTTTTCTGAAAAGTCAGTATCCATTTGATAGGTTTCAGTTTGACCCATTTGTATATTCGGTTCCACTTTTTCTTGTTTTATTTTTTCTCTTTTTAAGTAATCTTTGGTTCTATTTTTAGCGACGGTATAGAGCCATCCCGCTTGATTATCAGGAATACCTTTCTTACCCCAAGTTTCTGCAGCTAATAAAAAAGTATCACTTACTATGTCTTCTGCGATCTGCATATTGGATAAGCCAAAACTTTTACAAAGTACGGCGACCATTTTGCTGTATTCGGTGCGGAAAAGATTGGGAAGGAGGGTGGAAGTATGCATTGGTTGTTTTGGTGTTAAAGATAAGAGGTTTTAGGTAAAAATTACACCGTCGTGGGGAACGACGGCGTAATATAAATAGCTCTACAAATCAAGTGCCATAAACTGACGGACTTCCACATGACCACCCATTTGCAAAACAGGACAACCTTTCGCGATTTCTACCGCATCATCAAAATCGTTGGCTTTGATGATAATATAGCCACCAATAATTTCTTTGACCTCTGCATAAGGACCATCGGTTACAATATTACCTGGTTTTACAACTTTTCCTTCGTAGCCTAGTTGATTTGTGCTGTCAAATTTTCCTTGTGCGGCAATGTTGCCAATCCAATTTTGCCATTTTTTGATTTCAGCCTTAATCTCTTCTGGAGAAGGCATGTAGTCTGGACTTGGAACGTGGCGGAAAAGCATCATAAATTCTTGCATGATTTTGTATGTTTAAGTTTGATATAATTGATTGTTTTTTGAGAGGTCAGATCGCCCGTATGGGCTGTCAGAAGTCAGATTTGTATTTGTTAAAAAATTGATAGTCAGCTCTTTAATACAAATTCTTTCTGACTTCTGACAGTCCGCCTTAGGCAGACGGTCTATCTTCTCTACTTTACTTGCGCAATCGTACTTTGACTTTCCACAAACTCCTTCAAACGCTGCATTCCTAGTTCATTGGTTTCAGCTATTTCTTTGGTTACGCCGAACAATTTCATCATAAAATGAGAAAATTTACCTACTTCTACTTGAAATTCTTGCGTTACTTCTATGCCATTATCTGTATTAGTCAAATAATATTCAAAAACTGGATTGCTTTTGAACGGCTCTGTGATGGTACAATTCATTTTGAGATAATCTTCTTCTAAAACTGTCAAAGTTTGGTGTCCTTTGCTTTTTTCACCAACACCTTCCCAATGGAAAGCAGAACCAATTTCACCATCCTGTCCGGTGACGTGATTTTTCTGCTCTGGGTCGGTTACTAAAAATGGAGACCAATCTGGAAATTTTTCGTAAGATTTTAAAACTGCTAATACTTCTTCTTGCGAGGCATTAATTACTGTTTTGGAAGTCATCGAAATGGTCTTTTGTGCACTTGCGATAAAAGCTGCTGCTACTAAAACTAGAGTGGTTACCGCGATGATGATGATGGTTGAAATTTTCATTGTCATGATGTTTTTAATGTTTATAATAGTTTAATTCTTAAATTCAATACCATGACGATCGAGTTTTTTGGAATTGGACAGGGTTGGATAATTTTTTTCAAAAAAAATAAGATAAAACTTAGAATTTATTTTCATAAAGATTGTATACCTCTGATTATCAAATATTTATACCAAAAAATAAAATTGATAAAAACTTTGATTTTTTTAGATTTATTTTGACTGCTACACTTTTTTGCACCTTTTCTTGCAGTTTACAGAGAGATTCTGTGCAAAGTATTTTTCAAATTCAAACCAATCGAACATTAACTACTGTTCAAGAAAAAGCCTTTGCGAAGGAAGTAGAAAATCGTTTGGCAAGTTTTGGTTTTAGAGGTGCGGAAGGGAAAATAGATTTGCTATATTGAAAAATAGGAAGTACTTACAGATTATCAAATTTATATCACT
>JBCDFY010000107.1:0-23745 GCA_039176995.1 Bacteroidota bacterium | reverse complement strand
TATCGAATTTTATTTATTCATCATATTTTAATTAATAAAATTTGGTATTACATATAAAAAATCATAAATTGTTGTCATATTTTAAAAGCTAGGCAAATTATCAAGAAGCCCTCTTCTTATAGCTTCATTATTTCACGCAACAATTTCCCTAATCATGAAAAGCACTTTTACGTTCTTATTCCTATTTTGTACTTTTTTATGGAGTCAAGCACAGTTCTACGGCGTAAGCTTTGATAATAGCTTAGCCAACTCTGGCGGCGGCTGGTCTTCAAGCAGCACCAACAATGTATTCTGGACAACAACCTCTGTAAAAGCTCCAAGCATAACTGGCATCAATACCATGCCACAAAATGGCTCTGGTTTTGCCTACTCTGAAACGGATGGAACATTTAGCGGTAGTCAAGCAACTTCCTTTTTGGAAAGTCCTTGTTTCGATCTTTCAGGAACGATTACACGGGTACAGTTTGCCTATCAAATGCTTGGAGATGTAGATTCTTTTTACTTGGAAGTCAGCTTTGATGATGGAATGACCTATAACCAACAAGTGCTTAGTGTACCGACAGGAACGGTCAGTGATTGGGTGGTGGATAATACTACGGGTTTGAACATTAATGGTTCAGTACGCTTTCGCTTTGCTGCGATATTCAATTCTGTCAGTAGCAGTATTCTGGCTATTGACCAACTCCAATTTTTTGGAGCACAACAAAATGAGGCGATGGACTGCCCGATGCTACCCACCCTACCTGATTGTGTAGAAAATCTTAGTCTCAACAATACTACGCTAAATGAGGATTTTTACCGTGCCAAAAATCAACTGACCTCTAATGCGAGTATTGCAAACAATAATAACGTCACTTTTACAGCAGGCAATCAAATTGTCTTGACAGAGGGTTTTGTGGCAAGTAACACCACTTTCACCGCAAGGATAGAGGATTGCAATTCTGTTGGCTTTCTTTTAGAAGAAGATTATGAACGTTCTTTGCCCATAGATTCCATTCAAGTAGAATATATTGATCGCTTCGGAAATGGTTATCGAAAGGATGAATTAGCGATTACTAAATCATCACACAATTGTAATAGTGGATTTTTCAACCTAGTATTTCTTAGCAGCTTTACACCATCACAAGAAGCAGTAATTTGTAGTGTTTTTGAAGATTTATCAGACATTATTATCCCTCGTAGCCCTTCCCCTATCGTAAATATAACGATAGAGAAAGAAGCCTTATCTGCTATCAATCCCAATATTATTGCGGTCGGTTCACCATATTGGCAACCAGACGACTGCGGTATCATTTACAGTAGAGTAGAAAAGGCAATTATGGCTGCCGATTCAACAGATGATGAATTTTATCATGGAGTTGTCAAGTTTAATCCTGATTTTCTTGACCTTTTATACGATGGTAGTCAGAGTAGTCGTGATACGCTATTAGATATGTATTCTATTACGCTACATGAAGCAATGCACGTGCTTGGCTTTTCTTCTTTCATAAATGATACTTTGGGTAATTCTGTTCTTGAAAACGCTTATTCTCGATACGATCAATTGTTATATTCTATCGAAGATGATGTTGCCTTGATCGAGCTAGACACAAATGGAGAGTGCTGTGACCAGCATATCTTCAATAACCTCACTTCAAATAATATTCGAGTAGGCTGCTCCAATATGCTCTATCTTAGAGATGATAATTTGATTGCTCCTGTCAACGGTGAGAATATTGATGTAAAAAATTTATTGAGTCATGTAAACGATGAATGTGGTGGTCAAAATTACGTAATGAACCCTTCTATTGGTAGAGGTGAGGTCAAAGATATGCTCACACTAGCGGAAAAAGAGGTCTTAAAAAACATTGGCTATGATATTGTGGGTCTATCTAGTTCTTGTGGATTGATCGCTACAAATGATATTATCAATGACGTTATGGTAGTCGTAGATGATACATTAAGAGAGTTTAATTTAGTATTTCCTTATGATAGCATCGTAGCGAATGATGTAGTCGGAATCGATTACGATTTAGTTTATGATAGCTTATGTAGCGATATTAGGAACGCTACTGTTTCCAGTGATGGCACAAATATTAATTTTTTCACACAGGAAGCTGGAACATACACGCTTTGTTATGAAATATTTGGCTGTGATGGAGCTTGCGACCAAGGAGAAATTATCATCAACCTCAATGATACTACTCAAGCAGTTTGTACAGGCTGTAATATTACTTGTGTAAGTGATTTTGAAACTATTGATACGCAACTTGAACTTGATACTTTACTCGTAGGTGGAACTAGTCCCCGAAATGAGATATATTTTATCGCTGCACAAAACTCTCCGCAACTAGTAGATCGACCAAACGCTATAATAGGTGTTGAAGGAGGTATTAATAACAGCAAAAGTATTTACGTAGGCTATTCAACTTCTTTGTTTCAAGATACCATCTTTGCCAACATTGAAGGTATTTTTATTAAACTTGATGAGAGTGTAAAAACAGGTGATACTCTAGATTTTAGTATTAATGCAGAATTCATTAACATAGAAGATACGATTTATAATCCAAGAGTTAGAGTAGATTTTTTATCTTCTGATCCTGTGGGTGGTTTTGCAAACTCTCGCTCTGTTTATATCAATCCAGGGGTAGTGGATTCCTATGAATATCTAGCTTCTGACGCTTTCTACATACAAGAAACAGACCCTGTAGCAACAGGCGGACAAATTATTAATAATACTGATAGCATGTGGACATGGGTAGTACTTAGTCCAAATGCAGATACTATATCCTCAAATGTACCTTATATTGTTGGTATTGTTCTAGATAACATCCAAATGAACAAAAGAAGACAAGTCTCTCTTTCGAGTAGTGCTTCTCCTTCTCTTTCTTGCAATGAAGGTCTGTATCAATTGCAATATGAACTTTGCAATCTAACTGATTTTGGTTCTGCGGAGATGACTTTAGATTTATCTATTCCAGATGGTTTTACGGTAGTGGATGGCGATATTTTCGGAAGTGACACCACTATTGTTTTAGCGGATGATTACATTGAAGCGGACACTTGTACAATCATTACCTTACTGCTTGAGCAAGCTCCTAATGTAAATATTGATGACGTATTTACTTTTGAACTAACTCAAAGTGGCAGTTGCTACAATACCTTAGTCAATGAAAAAAGCGTGAGAATTATCAACAATCCGTTAAGTATCACTAAGAGCTTCACCGAAAATCAAGGTACTTATGATATTTTGATTGAAGTCTGTAATTCATTAGATATGGGCATTGATTCTGTGCGGATAGAAGATGCTGTACCCAATAACATTGCTTTGCTTAGCACAGGTGGTTTTCAGCAAATGGAAAATCTACTTCTTCAGTATGACTCTATTCCCGCCAATACTTGCGTGCAGTATGCTTACAGTATGAATCTTCCCGATAATTTTTGTCGTGGGCTTTATTTTGCAAGTGCAGAAATTGAAGGTAGCGGATGCGATCAAGCATTGGACGACATCAACTTGAATACACCTTTGGTTAAACCGACCATTGTTAGTGCTCCTAGCTCCAATATATTCTGCTCCGCAGAAGACTTTTTTATCGACTATGAGTTATTCAACGACCACTGCACGAGTACGGATAGCATTTCTTTAGAATTGATCTTGCCTACTGGTATCAATCTTGAAAATGCAGGTCTTTTTTCTAACGGAAATACAGCAAGATTAGGTGATTTAGCCCCCTCAGAAAGATTGAGTTTTCGAGCTTTATTGGAATTAGACCCATCCCTTTCACCTAATACAGATTTAGAAATTGTACTTCGGGTAGATGCAGACGACCCTATCTATCGAGAAAGCTCAGATAGCCTCACGATCTCTTTTATAAATAGTCCGCTTTCTACGCTTGATAAAACCTACTTTGAAGCTAATGATACCTTCAATTTCGATATTACGGTTTGTAATAGTTTCCCAGACAGCATCTTCAATGTAGAAATATTGGATAATATACCGCCTGAATTGCAAGTAGTCGAAGCAGGAGTATTTAGTATTGATTCTACCGCAGCAGGAACTATTTTAAAATTAGATACCTTACTTCCGCCTGCCAATAGTGGTGTAGATGCTTGTTTAAGCTTCAGTTATAAAGCGATTGCTACCGAAACATTTTGTCCAAGCACTCAACGTGCTATTGCACAGATTCCAGAGAGCGGTTGTGATATTGTTTTCGATACCGTCAGAATCATTGATAGCAATTTAGCTAGTACCGATTCTAGCTTCACCTACGTTATTAGTTGCAACACAGGTGTAGCCGATTTTACTGCCAACAATACTGATAGCGGTATTAGCCATCTTTGGCGTTTTGGCGATGGTGATAGCAGCTTACTTGCCAATCCAACGCATACTTATGCTACACAAGGCACTTACATCGTTACCCATCAAGTGGACAATGGCTGTGATACTACGCTATCCGAACAAATTGTGACCTATGAGCCTTGTCTCAATGATTTTAACTGTGCTTGCGTCAATCCTACTTTCATTGGTACGCCACCCAGTGGAACAACGAATATTTCCCAAACAGGTTTGCCCTTGAATTACAACAATACAGGGCAATGTTTACAGATTGTAGGAACGCTCGTCATAGATACCAGTTTTACCATTACAGGTGGACAAATTGTATTAGAGCCTGACGCAGAAATTGTAGTCCGTTCTAACCGAACCCTCACTTTAAACACCACTACGCTACAAAGCTGTGATAATTATATGTGGAGAGGTATTCAAGTCAATATAGATGGTAATTTGATTATAGATAATTCCTTCATCTCCGATGCTCTTCGAGCTGTCCGATTGCGAGATGATGCGACTTTTCAGATTGACGACACCCAATTTGATCGGAACTACATCGGCTTAGATATTTTAGGCACACCTGTCAATTTAGGCTTTTCAGGAAATACTATTCGCTGTCCACTTCCACTCAATAACGGAGATTGGGGCTTATATGGCATTCGATGTACTAATACTGCTTTTTTACAAATCGGAGATGAGACGAGTACGCAAGCGACCAATCGTTTTGAGGACATAGACTATGGTATCGTAGCTACTTTTAGTGATTTAGCAGTCTACGATGCCGTTTTTGAAAATTTGAGGGATGTCGCTGGAATAGCACCCGTCGGACAAAACACCAGCACAGGTATATACATTGACATTAATTCGGGCATCAAAGCCGAGGAAAATACCTTTGTCAATGTGTACGAGGGTATCTCTATCAACAGCAGTGCAGCAAAAATATTCAATAATATCATGGACACTGTAAATATTGGGATCAACGTGCGAAATATCCTCAGTTTTGAAACCATTACCATCTTGAATAATCAGATCGCAGCCTCAGAAAGAGGCATTCAGTTGAACAATGCTTTTGCTGCTTTTCCCGAAATCAGCAATAATATAATTGATATGGATATGACGAACTATGACTATCGCCCGATAACCGTTTTCAAAAATGATGCTGCTGCCATTAGTATTAATCTTTTCAAAGGCATTGGTAGTTTCATGCCCGTAAAAGATAATGAGATTACGCTTTTTTTCCGAAACAACGCCACATTTGCACCCATCATCAGGGGTATTCTTATGGGTAGTTCTACAGGTGTAGAATTGGGTGGTAATGATATAAGTATGAGAGGCGATATAGGTGGCAACATAGGCGGAGCTACTGGGATGAAGCTGACGGACATTAATCAAGTTTTAATTAAAGATAACTTTATTGGAGATGGCTTCTTTTTCTCTGGGACGGGTATTTCAGCATCGGCAGCTACCGATGTTTCTTATTGTTGCAATAGTATCAGTGTACGTGAAATCGCAATGGTTTTTTCGGGAGTGAGCCAAGGTACTCGGCTTAATTTAAATAAACTTGGAAATAGCAGCTTCATTACCGACGAAGCCATTTTCTGCCAAGCTGGTACTACCCTCGGACAACAAATATTTAATGTGCCAGGCACCGACCTACAACGCCACCGAGGTAATGAATTTAGGGCTAATGGACATGATGATTTTGGAGCGGTGCATCGGGGGACAGAAGCAGAAGTTGATGGCTCTCAATTTATAGTTCCTGATACAACTTCTATTTTTTATCCGCCATCCGCAGGTATGATGAGAGTGAGTCCATCTAACTTTTTTGCGGAGAACAGTAACCTTGCAAAGGTTGATACTTGCTTTAATAATGCAGAATGTTTGAACACTCAACTTCTAGAGAATACTGAAAATTTTGCAAAAGCTAGATTTTTAGCAGCTCAAAATTCATTCACTATATCAGAGTATAGTGATATGTTGAACTGGGAAAGTAATCAGTATTTGTTTAAGCTCCTAGCTAAAAATTCACAATGGCTTGGAGTAGATGAACGGATAGATAGCTTTTGGAATAGTCAAAATGAAAACAGTATTTCAGCTTTATTTGATGTGGAACAAATGTTTAACAATTCTTATCAAAAGCATTTGGAAAGAGCCACGGCGTTTGCAAATTATCAAGATCAAATCGATGGTTTAATTTTAGATTTAAGAACGTTGAAATCTAATTATGCGATTACTTCAAATGAAGAAGATAAAGCAGAAATTATCGAAAGTAAAAAGCTAATCATCCGTCAAATAGATAGCATTAGGACAGAGCTTTTCGATAGAAAAACAAATTTACAAGAGGTTATATCATCTGATTTAGAGCAATTAAAACAAGCAAATTCGGCAGTTCCAACTTCGAATGTTTTTATTGAAAATGAGACTTATACCAATAAGTTGTTCCTTAGTTATCTATCAAATTCGGCATCACTCTCTACTGAACAGACTGATAGGCTTTATCAAATTTCAAATCAATGCCCAAAAGTAGGTGGAAGAAATGTCTATAAAGCTAGAGCTTTGTATTCACTATTAGTTGAACCTATCCTCTGGTCAGATTCTATTCTATGCGAACAAGTTGAAAATCGTCAGATGGAAGCCTTATCACACGAAATAAGCAGCAACCTTAAAATGCAGATATATCCTAATCCGAGTATCAGTGAAATAAACATCGAAATAGAAGGTCAACTTCCAGCAAATGCTTACGTCCAGTTCAGTACACTCACTGGAAATCTAGTAAGAACTGTTGATCTAAAGTCAAATAAGGTCGTACTTGAAACACTTGATTTACCTAGAGGTATATACTTTTGTTCCTTGTTCTCTAATGATCGGAAGGTGCTGACTCAGCGATTTATTGTATTGAAGTAAATTGAGAATCTCAACCAATGAAAAATATCATAGCTATCGCAGTAATAGTATTTGCGATTCAAGCCAATATTATTGCTCAAAAACATGACGGAATTTGGATGTTCGGACATTCAAACGGAATGGGTGGACGAGATACCATAGGCATAAGTATTCTTGATTTTAGGGTAAAAGATACATTACAAATCTATCCTGATTATGACATAAAACAAGGCTTTAATTATGCAAATGTCAGTATGTGTGATGCAGAAGGAAATTATCTTTTTAGTTCCAATGGCACGAGGATTTATAATACTGTACATGAGTGGATGGAAGGAGGTAAAAACCTAAATGTCAATGAATACAATGGTTATCTTCTGCCTCAAGGTGTACTCTCTCTACCACATCCCCGTGACAGCAATATATATGCTTTTTTTCATGGTAGAAAAGGCTACAGCGTTCAAATCACCCAAACGTGGTATTCAGAAATAGACATGAGAAAAAATGAAGGCTTAGGAGCAGTTACTTCAATGGAATCGCTGATACAAGATACGCTATTATATGGTCAAATAACAGCAGTAAAGCATGGAAATGGACGGGATTGGTGGATTCCATTTCAGCACTATTGTTTAGAACGGGAAGGGTGCAAGAATAATTTCTTTTATAAAATTTTACTTAATCCAGATAAGGTAGAAATATCTAGTCAGGCGATAACAGATTCATTATTGACAGATACAGGCTTAGGACAGGCTGTTTTTACACCTGATGGTACAAAATATATTGCTTCCGAAGCAGATGAATTTGGAGAGCCAGCCTATATAGATATCTATAATTTTGACCGTTGTACCGGAGAATTAGGAGAACGAAAAAGAATTGAGACAATAGTATCTGATAGAGAAAATTTAGGAGGAAGTGGATTAATTGTTTCTCCTAATTCTAGATTTATTTATTTCGTTAGATGGACGAAAATCTTTCAATATGATTTGTGGGCAGAAGATATACAAGCAAGTGAGATTTTAGTGGCAGAATATGATGGTTTCGTGAATATATTTCCTACTCGTTTTTTGCGTGGTCAACTTGCATCAGATAATAAAATATATCTTAATACCACCAATGAAACACGCTATCTTCATGTAATACATAATCCTAACGAGAAAGGATTAGCCTGCAATGTGGAGCAACACGGTATTAAGTTACCTACCTATAATAGTTTTTCGCTTCCGAATCATCCGAATTATCGGCTTGGGGCTTGGGAGGGAAGTCCTTGTGATACTATAGAAAGCGTAAACGTTTCAAATACAAATATTTTTGAAAAAGCAAGCATCGATTTGTACCCAAATCCTACTAATGACGTATTAAACATAGAAATCAATACAAGTACACCTTATCAATCAATGGAAATTCAAATATATGATCTATTGGGTAAGCAATTAGGTATTTTTAATGATATTTCTTCCCTTCCTTTAAATTATCCTAAAGGTCTGTATTTATTACAAATATGGCTTGACCAAAAACTAGTCAAAACTGAAAAGCTGATTATTCAAGAGTAGAAAATTCTGTTTCATGAGTCGTTTGTTTTTTGCTATGATAATTTGTTGTCCACTTTTTTTGATGGGGCAGTTTTCGGATGGGATATACGTATCACAAGAAGGTGGAAATTATTACTTTCTTATGGAAACGGCAGATTTAGATAGTGATGGCGACCAAGATATAGTTTCTAGTTATATAGATAGATCTGATTGGTCTTTTTTTAAGACGATTTGGTTCAGCAATGACGGTAATGGAAATTTTACTCCTAAAGATACTTTTCCCAATTCTTATCTTGTGGGTTTAGCACGAATGGATGCAGATTCTACTGTTGATGTTGTTTTAAAGAACCTAGATCATTTATTTTACATAGCGAATAATGGCAATGGAGATTTTTCGGATTCTACGAGCATCATAGCTATGAATAGTGAGATTGATTATGGTTTTTACCACGAATACAGTAAGGATGCCATTCTACGAGACTTAGATCAGGATAATGATATTGATATCCTATATACAGATAGTGCAAATGCCACTTTAAATATTCTATTTAATGATGATAGAGGAAATTTTGAAAGAAAGATTGTAAGTACTCATAATCCCATATTAGGGCATCATTTTGCATTAGATATTATTGACTATAATCAAGATGGACATTTGGATATTATTTATGGTCGCTCAATAATACCAGAAGTAGGAGTCTTGATTAACGATGGAGACTTTAACTTTTCAGATACGCTCATAATTGTTGATCCCGATAATGGTCTTTTTAAACGCTATGACATCAATAAAGATGGATTAGATGATTTGATTACGTTTATCCATGGGAACTACTTTCGCTCCCACAAGTATAATTATTTCAAAGGTTCAAGAACAGAAGGTTTTGTAAAAGAAAATACATTTTCAGCACTATATGATTGGGAACGCATTACATTAGGCGATTATGATAAAGATAGTGATACTGATATTTTTACCATAGGCGTAAGAAATGTATCTTTTTATGAAAATGATGGAGATGACAATTTTATTGATAGAGGCAACATCTTGCACGATATTATTTTACATGATGGATTTGATATAAAATTGGTTGATTTAGACGGTGATTCTTATTTAGATGTTTTAAACTCAAATTCTAACATTTTTGATGGCTTAATCTGGCAAAAGAACTTACTAGGAGCTTCTGCTATTTTAGGTAGCACTTATTGGGATAGAGATGAAAATGGTATTTTTGAATCGGATAAAGATAGTAAGATAAGAAACGCTAAAGTAGCGTTAAATCCTAATGCACCAGCCTTCTTCACTAACGATCAAGGACAGTTTTATTTCTATGTAAATAGTGGAATATATGATCTAAGTGTCGAAGTAGATTCTTGTTGGGAAATCCTCAATGACCCTACGACCTATAATATCAGCGTAGATGGAGACACGATAACGGATTATGATTTTCGATTGCGTTTGGTTTCTGACTACAAGAATGCCACGCCTCGACTACGATCATCTGTTACACGTTGCGGCTTTGAAGTTCCATTTTGGTTGTCTATCCAAAATAGTGGCTGTCGTCCTATCAATGGATATTATGGACTGGTATTGGATGATTTAGTGGAATATATAGATACGCTAAGACCTCCTGATATCATTCGTGGAGATACGCTATTATGGCAGTATGATGAAATCATTTCATCTGAAATAAATCAGCATAGAATAATCTTAAAAATTGCGGATGCAGATTTCATTGGAGATACCATCAACTTGTTAGGACTTTCCTATATCGAAAATCAAGAGGGTATTTTAGAACTAGCAAATACGTACAATTACCGCTCTGTCATTCGCTGTGCTTATGATCCCAATGACAAACTCGTTCGCCCAAATCGCAGCCAGGAATACGATAAAAACTATACGCTCTTTGATGAAGCTTTAGAATATAACGTTCGCTTTCAAAATACAGGAAATGATACTGCTTTCACTGTAATTATTCGAGATCAATTGGCTGAAAATTTGGACTGGACAACCTTTAAACCCATTACTGCTAGCCATGATTTTGAAACGCATTTGCATAAAGATGGATTAGTAGAATTTATATTTAAGAACATCTTGCTGCCTGATAGCACAACGAACGAAGCATTTAGTCACGGTTTTGTAAGCTATCAAATTAAGGCTCAATCTGCTTTAGCAGAGCATACAGCAATAGCAAACACAGCAAGTATTTACTTTGATGCCAACCCTCCAATTATCACCAATACGACTCAAAATGTAATGGTTTCAGAATTGCCTAAAATTACTTCGACTGAAAATTTATCTCTTACTAAGAACTTTAAATTCTATCCAAATCCTACCTGTAATATTCTTGATTTGAAAATTGAAGAAGTTTCCCTCCCTTCTTTAGAGGTTCATTTCTACAATTTTAGTGGGCAAAGATTAAAAATATTTCAAGGAATCAGTACTTTCGATTTGAGTAACTTCTCTAAGGGTATTTACTTGGCAGAAATTTGGGCAGATCAAAAAGTAGTTGGGCGAGAAAAAATAGTAGTTCAATAGATTATATTCTTGGGGCTTCTCCTAACGGGTCGAGTCGTCCAGAACTCGCTCATTTCGCTCGATCCTAAGGATTCCAATTTTTCTGAATTGGCTTCTTCCCACCTCTAAGCCGTTTTCAATTTGCTTCATGTTCCCCCTAAACTGTCCTGCTTTTTGTTGGGGTGGACAAAAAACAGAACAGTCCAGATACCAAGGGAACAATCAGCATATTGAGGTGGGAGACTTCGGAACACGCACTCTGCTAGGTGGATGCTTCCCGATTTCACGTCTTTGCATTTGAGCTAACCTCCCTTTTATTTCGTCCACAAAAATACAGCCTTCTCCATCAACTGCAAGGGTCGCAAGCTGCGGTACTTATTTTTTTGCCCTTCTCTTTTTTCCTTCCCAATAAAATAATAAGCACCGCCCCCTTGCATTTGATTCCAAAGTCTGTGTGGGAGTTCCCGATAAAAGGGAGGATACCTCAATTAAGAGTTGCAGAAAATCGGTAATCATCCAAGCCGAGTGGTATTCCTTGCTCCCGAAGGAAGGGAGTATTCCTTATTATGAGTTTTCTAAATAGACAGAACAATGACTTACGTTCTTCCAACACAAGTGACAGAAATTAGATTGACCTATCAAAGCAAAGTCAAAGCAGCAGACCGCCCCCAAATTAAAAGCTCTAATCATGCTTATGAGGTGCTAAGAGCCAATTGGAGCGATCAAATTGGCTTTATTGAGGAATTTTACATCTTGCTTTTAGATCGTTCCAATAGAGCAATGGGGCATTATCTCGTCTCACAAGGTGGATTAGCTGGAACAGTTGTTGACCCAAAAGTTGTCTTTGCCGCCGCTTTAAAATGTCGTGCTACGGCTATTATTTTAGCCCACAATCATCCCTCTGCACAGCTAAGACCGAGTAACGCAGATAAAGAGATAACAACAAAGTTACGTAAGATAGGTGACTTACTAGATTTACCTGTTTTAGATCATCTTATCATTTCTCCCGAAGGTGGATATTTTTCATTTGCAGATGAGTGCCTTTTGTAAAAGGCTTGTTTTTAGGTGGCTTCGCCCCCTCCTATTCAAGTGTTTCCCCAATTTTCAATCAATCTACAAATTGGGTGATTCCCCTCACTTGATTATTTCACCCCCACTGATTCGCCACGAGGCAGAAGGTTAAAAGACGAAGTGCTTTTAAGCCTTACTGCATGAATTCTTTTATCAAAACTTTAAAGAGAAGATACAATGAAACAGAAAATAGACCTATATCAAGAAGTAACAAATAAAATGATCTATACGCTTTGGACAACAGATATTTGGCTTTCTACTGCTTCTCTTAATTTAGAAGGAGTATTTTCAAGCAAAGAAAATGCGATTAACTACGCCAAAAAAGCAAATTTACTTCATCAAGATAATCAAGTTTTAATCTATCAAGGCGAGCTTGATAATTATGAATTGAGTGAGCAAAAAAAATTTTCGACTGAATTTGATAAGGATAGAATTTTACTCGCAGCATAAGCCAATCTTGGGAGATTTGGAGCAGTTGAAAGAAATTGCTCTAAAGCCATTTTTGAGTATGTTTACTTAGTTTTTTGAGTGCTGCTAAAGGCATTGCCCGTTTGAATAAGTGGGCAAGATTTGGTTGGACTTTGATAATTTCTATTCGTGCCTCATTGGGTAATTATCAAAGAAGAGAAACCACGTCTTTTATCGTTTATAGTTGCGGTACATACTTACTCAAAAAAGTATGTAGATCAGATAGAATGATGTTTTCTGCTACATGATAGTCGTCTGAATTTGGAGTAATGACAAAGTTTTGTTCTGTTTGTAAATCTTCAATGGAGTTGTAAAAGCCCCTTGAAACAGTGGGTGTATCATTGTATTTGATTTCAATGGCGATTTTTGGTTTTCCACCCTTTGCTAAGACCAAATCTACTTCTGCCCCTTGATGGGTTCTGTAAAAATAAAATTCATATCTACTTTCTAGTTTTTGGCAAATTTGTTCAATGATATATCCTTCCCATGATGCTCCTAGTTTGGGATGTCCTTGCAATTCATCAAAATCTTTTAGTCCTAAAATGGAATGCAGCAAGCCTGAATCTCGAAAGTAAATCTTAGGCGATTTGACTAAGCGTTTTTTCATGTTCATGAAATAAGGGGGAAGAATTCTAGTGATGAAGGATTCTGAAAAGAAATTGATATACTTTTGAATGGTAGCTTTTGTCAAACCTAATGAACTTGATAGTACATCATACCTGCATAGATTGGCATGTGTATTGGCTAGCATAAGCAGAAAATTTCGCATCGTAATGGCATCTGCTCGTAAACCTAATGCAGGTAAATCTCTTTCGGTATAGGTACGAATGAAATTCTGATGCCAAAGGTCTCTAATTTCTAGATCGTCTTGTAAAAACGCATTTGGATAACCTCCCCTCACCCAATGTCTAATCATGGTGTTAGTAGCACTACCTTTAGAGACTTCCAGCAGATTGAAGCCGTGAAGCTCTTTGTATGCAATTCTTCCAGCTAAGCTTTCAGATGCTCCTTTAATGATAGTAGGAGATGCTGAACCAAGTATCAAAAAACGTCCTGCTACTCTTTTTTGGTCAACTAGGCTTCTAAGCAGCATGAATAGTTCAGGCTTACGCTGAATTTCATCTAATACGATACATTTATCTTGATGGCTGTTGAGATAGAATTCTGCATTTGATAATTTTGCTAAATCGTTTGGGCGTTCTAAATCTAGGTAGATAAAAGCTTCTTCCTCTTTGCGGATGATTTCCTGAGCAAGTGTGGTTTTACCCACTTGTCGAGAACCAAGAATGCCAACTACTGGAAAATGAGCCAGTAATCTGATGATTTTTTCTTCTAAAAAACGATCTATCAATTTCATATTTTGTTAATTGACCATGAAAAATAGAAAGTATAGTTGTCATATTTCATGGTCATTTAACATTTTACAACAAAAAATGTTAGATGCAAGGATTACATCTTGTTATTTTTTACAGAGGAAAGCTAATCGTTAAATCTAGTTCCTCCCCCAATAATTGGTGGCGTAAAATCCTCACTTGCTCAAAGCGTTCTTTGTTTTCTTTGATGGACTGCAAAGTAGTTCTGTGAGAAGCTTTACCTGATTGTTTTCTTTCTTTATCTTTTTTAATAGAATTGTGATAGCGTTCTAAGAAACGATTTTCTAAACGACTTAGATTGAGTGATAAATAAGGGTTATTGGCATCTAATTCGATACCATAAAATTCCTTGGGAGTATCTATTTCAAGCACCTTTGGCTTTGTCTGATCTTTAATGATTATTTCATCGGGAACAACTTCTTCTTTTTTATTTTCAACCGCAAGGGCAACACCACTTTTCAAAACTGCTTCAATTTCTTGTTGAGCGGCATAAAAGGCTTTCATTTCTGTCCACAGTTCTTTGTTTTGGTAGAGTTCCCATTTAGTGGCAAAAGCGGTTTCTTTGAGTAGCATAATTTCGATTATATACCCAATCAACATCAATGTCGAAACCGATATTGTCCATGATTGACCATAGGGAATCATTACAGCATAGGCTTCCCACAAGGAAAGCAGTAGCAGTATCGTTGCTGAAATTGTACCAAATGATAGCTGTCTTTGTAGATGAATAGGGTTCAATTGAAAGAAGAATACCAATGCTCCACGTCCAGCTTGTATTGCTAGAGGCACTAAAAAAGCAGCCACTTTGAAAGCCACATTAGGGGAACTTTCTGCATGGAAAATGCCCATGATGATTGCAGAAATTAAATAGGTTGCTATCAACAAGCCAAAGGATAGCTTGGGGAGGATTTGGCGTAAGGTCTTGATTGAACTACCAAAATCTTGGTTGATTAATGTATGTGCCATTGAGTATTATTTTTGAGAAGCATTGCCTTTGTTTATAGTACCATTCAGTACACTTTCTAAAGCATCATCTGTGTCCTGATTAATAAATGATTTTTGGTAATTGATCGTAGTAGTTACATCTGAGTGTCTGTAAAGCTTTTGCAGCATTTGAATTGGAATCCTATCTCCTGACAAATTGCCGAAAGTATGCCTTGCGATATGCATTGTCAATTTTTTATCTATTCCGACTAATTTAGCTATTTGCTTTAAGTATTTATTGATGTTTTTGGTCGCGTAGCTTATTTTTCTCTGAACTAAGAAAGCATCTTCAAAATTTTCAATGTTCTTTAATTCAGGAAAGACTAAATCCTCAGGTGATTTTTGGCTAGGCTTGTAATAATTTAAAATCTTTACTACCCCATCAAACAGTTTGATAGAACCCGCTTTACTATTCTTACCCATTGAATAATACAAGCGACCGTCTAAGAAGTCTGACCATCTTAGTCGAAATACATCAGAGACTCTAACACCTGCCAAATAGTAGGATATTAACCAAACATTTCGGGCATGATCCAGCTTGGGACTTTCTAGTAAATTTACGTCCTCCAATAACTTAACTTCAAGCTCAGATAATCCAATTTTCATTGAATCTGGGAACTTAATTTGCACTTTATTTTTCCCGAATGGATAATATTTTTGCTCAACAATATTACTTTTTATGGCTTCATTGAAAATTGTCCGAATAACGATCAGGTAATTGATAGCAGTTCTTTCAGATACTTTATGATGTCCTCTTAGATAAGCTTTAAATTGCTTCAAAAGTGATACTGTAATGTCCTCGAATACGACGTCTTTTCCTTTCAAAAATTCTTTAAATCTTCTAATACGAGGTTTATCAGAAACGAAGCGATTGTATTTTCCTTCTAGCTGTAGATTGCTTAAGTAGTTATCGGCTGCAATGAAAAATGAATTTTTCTGTCTTCTTGCTAATGCAATTTTATGAAGCTCCTGAGCAGATTGATCTTTTTCTTCTAACTGACTTGTTAGGTGTGTTTTGTTGATCTCTGTCATTTTCTTAGAGATCAAAGCGTTAAGTCGAGTTGAATTAGGGTGATTTCTCTTTACCTTCTTTGCTTTTTTATCCCACTGATTCTTATTAATTGCCTCTCCTATGAAAACATAAGAAGACTTTCTATCTTTGGTAATGCGAATAGCAAGGGGATATTTCCCTTCCTTATTTGCTCTACTGTACAAAACCGCATTTGTTGTTACCATTTCTTGATTCGTTATCTTTGTTACAACATTGTTACAACAAATTAACGATTATTATGGCATAAAAACAAGCCAATTGATCTTTGGAAGATAGCTAAATAGCTGATTTACAGGCTATATTGATACATATGGACACAGACTTTACAGGATTCATAATCCTGAGGTCGGGAGTTCAAGTCTCCCCCACGCTACTCAAAATCAAATAGTTAAGCCGAGTTCTACTCGGCTTTTTTTGTTTTAGGGTTAAGAAGTTGTGCTTTGCTCATACATTATGTAGTTCATTTCTTTTTCACTCAGTTCTCGCTTACCAACACATAATCGGACACAGCAATACGAATTTGGCTCTACTTATTGAGTAGCATTTCTACCTCGTCTTCTCTTTTATCTTTTGATTATTCTCTTCTTCGCCGTTTCTACTTTCAGATTTAGATAACTATTGCACATTAGTTGATACGGAGTAGGGTTGTACGAAGTCTCGTTTTTCTTGACAGAAAACAGCCTGAGTCAATACAAGGAATGCGAGCAACTAGTGTGCTCAATAATTCTCTTCGAACGGAAACACAAATGCTCATCGGTCGGAAGAAACATTTCGCAGACAGACGCCAAAAACCTACTATCTTGGTGAACAGATAGAGGAATACTTGAATCTAGGCTTTGCATGATAGAAAAATAGATAGGGTCATTTCACCTGAACAGGTGCTTGGACTTGAATCTTGTCTTTGATAGACTGAATGAGGGCAGGAGAAACCGAGCGGCGGTGTACTCTACTTTTTATAAATTCGCGGAAAGATCGTTCTTTGCTTAACACGCTGACATATTCGGGATTAGATTTTATTTCTCTCAACAGTTCTCGTTCTGCGGTGGGACTGAGTTCATTATCTAAGTACATCGTCACTTTGGCGACTAGATCTTGGAAATTTTTTACGTTACCCATGACTCAAATTTTGCTTAACGAAAGATCATCAATAAATTGGACTAAGAGCTTGTTTGGAGTAGATAAAGCATTTGAAGAATCAGCGCATAGTGGAACTACAAACTCATTTTTATAAATGTTTCAGCTACCAAAACAGCAATTTCAATAGACTAACTTATTGTTGAACTCTCCATTTACCTAGACGGGACTTGCACAATAATTGAACAATGTTGTATCCAGCAATCAACAGATGCAGCGTGGGATGTCCCTTCACTGGTCATAGAAATAGTGGCTGTGAATAGATTGTGGAAAAACATGTGCTTTAATTTTTTTGTACAGTTTGAAACCAAGCCTGCTGAATTGGTCCCGTTTAAGTAATATTAGTTAAAAAATTAAAATATATCAGCTTTGATTGGTAGTGAAGTCAACTACTGCTGTGGTGTTTTGAAAAATCCACTAAATTTTTTGTGGAGCTATTTCAAGGCAATCAAAAAAGAGCTTCTTTTGTTTAAGTTGCTGAGCATATTTACTCCTTTATGGCTTAATCTATGTCCTTAAAGATGAATTGATAAACGCAGTTTCACTCAACAATGATTAAATTCAGCTCTTTTTCAATTGCACTAATTTTCAGGAATGGCACACAAGTAAATTTACAATTTTGAACGACTCTTTTGACCTTATCAGCCCATCCGCTTTGCGGTTCACAAACGGTGTTTGCTCATACTTTAATTCAGTCAAAGTATTAAGCCGCCCATCCGCTTTGCGGTTCACAAACAGTGTTTGTTCATCCTTCATTAAAGCATAAACTAAGACCAAAATAGCTTGCTCAAAATTTGTAACTTTACTTATCTGCCATTCCTTATCTACCCAAAACCCATAGATTTTGCGTAATCTGCAAGTTTTTCCCGTAGCATTTTTCTGGCACGGTGCAAACGAGAACGGACTGTACCAATAGGAATATCTACAATTTTAGAAATTTCCTCGTAGGTAAATCCTTCAATATCGCACAGCAAAATGACAATACGAAAATCGACGGGCAAACTATTGATGGCATTGGTGATTTCGTCTCCCATCATGTGTTCGAACATTTCCAAACGCAGATCGGAATAGCTAGAATATTGGGTGTCTTCTTCATCGTGAAAGTTGGCAATTTCTTCGTATTCTACCTGTGTAGGGCGAACCGATTTTTTGCGATAACTATTGATGAAGTTGTTCTTCAATATTCTAAACAACCAAGCCTTCGCATTTGTGCCTTCGTGATAGCTATCAATTGCTTTAAAGGCTTTCATGTACGTCTCTTGCACCAAATCATTAGCATCTTCTTCATTCTGAGACAAATGATAGGCAAAGTTGTAAAGTGCATTAATAACGGGCAAAAATTCCTCGTCAAAAATGCGTAATTGTCGTGTTCGAGTAGAGTTTTCAGCCATCATTACCATAGAAAAGCAATTTATAGTGAAAACTATTTTCGAGCTTCCACTAGCTATCTGAATAAATAAATTTCGGAGTTGGTTCAGATGTCATAACTATTATTATTTTTTTTGAGTTCCCCAGAATTAGATTTTTTTAAAAAAAGTCTGAGTGTGAGCAAAGTTTTCGCCGTTTTGTGGTTAATAAATTTTACGAAACGGGCTTGTAACTTTTCCAAGTGCTGCTCCGTCTTATCGACAAATCTCATATCACCTTTTTCTTTTACTGTATCAATCAAGTTTGTTATGAAAAAATTGATTTTCAATTGCAGCATGCTGCTCAGCCTCTTGCTATGCACTAATTTCACTTACACCAGCAGCGAAGCACACACTATTGTGAAGACTATGTTAGAACTGGAAGCTGTTCAGGATATGATAGAACGCGATTTTGACACCCCCAACATTACGATTGTGACCAACGGACTGATTCCTAGTGATTTCAATCTGTTCTACGCAGGTAAATCCATTGCGGTAGTCGATAAGCAGCAATCGACCAAGCCAAAAAATACGGATGTGATACTAGAGATCATTAATTTTAAATTGGAAGGACAAGCAGCGCAAGTTAAGTTCCGATACGGTGATTATCGTTCGAATATTAAGCTTAAAAAAGAAGGGGATGTTTGGATACACCAATCTATTGTGATTCGCGGTGATGGATATTTTCACTGGACGGTGGGATAGGCTGGAAATTAGATATTTGATATTAAGGATGCTCAAAATTTTGAGCAATACTTGGAGCAAATTCGAGCAAGCCCTTGAGATCGCGCAACAAGTATACCTAAAAATTTTTTATGGACAGAAATGCAAATGCTCAGCTATTTTTTTGGGGAAAAATAGCTGAGCATTTGTATTTCCGTCCAAAGAAATTCACTAAGTAACGATCAAATAATAACTTCCCAATTTATGACGGCATCTTTCGTCCTGAGCATCCCCGCCCGTCCGCTTTGCGGTTCATTCGCTTGAATGTTCTGCCCCCCATCCACTAGCGTGGTTCTCTCACTTAAAAGTCCACTGGACTTTTACCCTCAGGGATCGTTCGTTCACCCTTTGGGATCGCTCACTCATGCTAGCGGTTCTTTTCGTTAAAAAGATATTTAATCTTTTTTGCAAGCAACACTGCAAGAATGTTAAAAAGCCTCGCCAGCCGAGAGGATTCCTACGTTTGACTCAGAAAAGGGAACCCTTACATCCCTTTTGCTGAGTTGTCTCAGAACAAAATCTGCTCGGTCAAAATTGTGGAACTTATTGTTTGTCCGTTACTAAGAGCATGTTTGGAGTATACCTGTTGCGCGAATTCTTTGCATTGACTCAGGCTGTTTTCAAGTAAAATGTTAAGAAAAATGAGACTTCTTACACGCCTAACGAAAAACCAAGGCTTCACAAATATTTTGGACTATCCACTAAGATTTATTACCTTCCTTTCAACGGATAGTTTTCCCAATAATCAATTCCTCCTAAAAGTGAAAATACATACCAGTCGATGCAGTTTACACTAAAAACTTTTCAAGCACTTGAAATAGAGGAACTTTACGGAATCTTACAATTGCGACAAGCTGTTTTCATCGTAGAACAAGATTGTCCCTATTTGGATGCGGATGGAAAAGATCAAGCAAGTTTACATCTGATGGGAAGAGACCATCAAGGCATCGTGGCTTATGCTCGTATTTTACCCAAAGGACTGAGTTACGAAGACTATCCATCCATCGGTCGGATATTGATCGCTTCGAGGGCGAGGGGTAAAGGTTTTGGGCAACAATTGGTGCAAGAAGCAATCAACATCATCGAGCGGCAATGGGCAGCTAAAGCCATCAAGATCAGTGCGCAATCTTATTTGCTCAAATTTTATCAAGACCTTGGTTTTCAAGTCATTGGAGCAGCATATTTGGAGGACGGCATTCCGCACCACGCTATGATACGTTCAAATTAATTTACACAATATGAAAGCTAGCATAGATAATTTTTCCAAACAGGCGGCGATCTACCAGCAATATAGACCAAGCTATCCAGAATCTTTCTACGATCAATTGCTTGCTTTGGTTGAGAACCGAACAGCCTGTTGGGATGTTGGTACGGGCAATGGGCAGGTCGCCGTCGCTTTGTCTAAGCATTTTGATCAGGTGTTTGCGACGGACATCAGTCAGCAACAGCTAGCACAGGCAAGTACACGTGCCAATATCACCTATCGAGTGGAGCGAGCTGAAAAAACCAGCTTCCCAGCCGACCAGTTTGATCTCATCACTGTGGCACAAGCGATTCATTGGTTTGATTTTCCTGCCTTTTACAAAGAGGTAAGAAGAGTAGGCAAAACGGGTAGCATCCTTGCCGTTTGGGGATACGGACTGCATCGAGTTAGTCCTCAAATCGATACTCATATTGATATTTTTTATCGCGATGTCATTGGCGACTATTGGGATGATGAGCGTCGACACATTGATGAACGCTATGAATCTATTGGTTTTGATTTCGAGACCATTGAGTTAGACCAGAATTTAGAGATGGAAGTAGCGTGGTCATTGGAACAGTTGGAAGGTTATTTGAACTCGTGGTCGAGTGTGCAGCATTTCAAAAAAGCGCATCCTGAGACCGATCCCGTTGCACCAACCATCGCAGCGATTCGTCCTTTATGGGAAGATGGTGCGCGCAAGCTCATTAAATTTCCTATCTTTACAAAGATTGGTAGAATTGAGTAAACCAAACATGAAGAATAAATATTGCTATGCGGTCCTATTTACACTCTTGTGCTTAAATAGTTTAGCGCAGGATACTTTGCTGGTTGCCATACACGAAAATCCTCCTTTCGTGATGAAAAACGAAGCCAACGAATACGAGGGACTGAGTGTAGAATTGTGGAAAGGCATTGCAAAAGACTTAAATCTAAACTACGAATTCAAATACTATTACGATCTCATTAGTATCGTGAAGGATTTGGAATATGAAGTGGTGGATTTGACGATCAATCCGATGGATGTGACTGCTTTGCGCATCAAAAAGTTTGATGTGACCCAGCCTTACTTTATCTCTAGTATTGGTTTGGCAGCACCTTACGCTAATGAAAGTCAACTAAAGGTGTTCATCGGCAACTTTTTTTCCGTCAATTTCTTGGAAGTCGTCTTGCTACTCATTTTTATCATTTTTGTTTTCGGTGCTGTACTTTGGACGGTAGAGCGTCGAGAAAATAAACAGCAATTTCGACCTGGACTACTAGGATTATTGGATGGACTTTGGTGGTCTGCGGTGACCATGACGACGGTTGGATACGGTGACAAAGCCCCAGCAACGCTCGCGGGTAAAGCTATTGCCATCATTTGGATGTTCACTGCTGTCATCATCATTTCGAGTTTTACCGCTACCATTGCTTCTACTTTGACCATCGGACGATTAGACACCAATATTGAGAGTTTGGAGGATCTGAAATCAGTGGAAACCATTGCTACTGTCAATACCTCAACGGGCGAAGATGTCTTGTTCACCAATGATATTAAGCCACACAAAAATTATCAAAATCCACTCCAAGCCATACGCGCCTTATCAAAAGGAGAAGCCGATGCTTTGATTTACGATCGTACTACACTTCGATACTTAATCAATGATTATAATTATCAAGATAAAATACATCTGCTCCCCACTCGCTTCAACAATCAGTACGAAAGCTTCTTGTTTCCAAAAAATCATCCTGCCTTTAATGCTATCAATGCCGCTTTGGTCAATGAAATCCAAAAGCTAGCGTGGCAGCAACTACTGCTGAAATATGGTTTAGAAGCGTGAAAATGTGACAACTAAAAAGAACAATATTGCCAAATAGCGATTAAATACTACCATTTGCTCAATCATATTTACAAAAAACAAATATAATGTTTTGTAATTCAATAAGCCTTTATATATTTGTGCAGGCAAAACATGAAAAGTAATGGACTTGTTACACTCCGAGGAGTTAAAGGGCAACAAGTCTAACGATAATACCAATAACCAAATATTTTCTTGCCAGTGCTTATAAGCATCAGAAGACAAACATCATTTGTCTATCACAAATCGAACGCAGTAAAGTATTTATACTTAAAACAGCTAAGAATTATAACTTTTGATGGTATCTTTTATTCTTATTTTTCACTTTTAAACTGCTCAAATATCCAGATATACTTACAGTTTCAAAGCAAAAACTAAGAAAAAAATCTTCTCCTCAAAAAATACAATTCTTGACCATTTTAAGTATACAACTTTTATCAATGCGTGATAGCAAAACTAGGCATCTTTCTGGTAGTGTCCGATTTCTCATTGTTCTTATGCTTACACACGCCACACGAGTTTTAATAACAACATCAAAACATTAGATGATAGGGGATACATAGTTCCCTTGTAAGAAGTTAGACTCGAACTCACTTTGCAAAATTTACACCTAATTACACGGCTATTGGCTACAATTATTTATACGCTATTTGGGATAAAAAAGTGCATTTCCTTTTTTGTTGACTTGTTGATTTTCCGAATCGTTTAACACTCTCAATATCAACATATTACAGCTAAATAGATAAACAATTTAAACAGATAAATAAGTCCATTTATTTGCATAGATTTATCCCGTTTGCAGTATAACTATGAGCTTATTGCAATAATAAGATTGGACTTGTCATTGCAATTTACTTTACAACTTGGTCTTGTCACACAACTGCTTGCGTGCGACCTATTATTACTGTGCGCATCGCTAAGCTACTGCTCAAATGACACACTTTGAGGGTAAAGATTTTTATGCCCATACTTAAGTGAACAGACAGATTTGAGTCGTGAAACGCAAGACGTAATGATCTATTAGCACTATAAAACCCATAAGTAACGGTCAAATAATAACTTCCCGATTTATGACGGCATCTTTCGTCCTGAGCATCCCGACCGCTAGCGGTTCTCTTCGTTGAAAAGATACTTAATCTTTTCTGCAAGCAACACTGCGAGAATGTTGAAAAGCCTCGCCAGCCGAGAGGATTCCTACGTTTAACTCAGAAAAGGAAACCC
>JBCDFY010000106.1:0-23781 GCA_039176995.1 Bacteroidota bacterium | reverse complement strand
GGAGAAAAAATCGGCAATTGCCGATTTTTTCTCCTTATTAAACCTTGATCAACTCATGGCGGTTCGACGCCGCCATAAGTTGACAAAAGTAGAGATTTGAACTTATTTTATCTCGGATTTTCTGTAGGAGTCAATTTTTGCAATTCAGTCTAATTTTAATGCAAATTTTATGTAAAATAGAACTTCGTTTATGTATTTTTGTTATTACACAAAATTGACAAAATGAAGACCTATGCACTATATCATCTGAAAGGAGGCGTTGGTAAAACCACCAGCGCGATCAATTTAGCGTATTTAGCTGCAAAAGAAGGTCATAAAACCTTGCTTTGGGATGTTGATCCACAAGGCGCGTCCACTTATTTATTAGAGCAAAAAGCAAAAGTGAAAGGTGGTTTGTCAAAGGCTTTATCAAATGGTGAAGATTGGAAAAATGCGGTCAAGAAAACGGACTATAAAAATCTTTATTTGTTGCCCAGCGATTTGCGCAATCGACACTTGGATGTTTCCTTACGCGAAATGGAAGCCTCCAAGAAAAGATTCAAGCAATTTCTAGCGCATCTCAAGCAAAATTTTGATTATATTTTCATTGATTGTCCACCTAATTTGGGCTTATCCGCGGAGAATGTTTTTCATGCCGCCAATTTTGTTTTGCTCCCTACCATTCCTTCTAAGTTATCGGAGCATTCCTTAGATCAGGTTGCCCTGTTTTTCAATGAAAAAAATTATGATAAACGTAAGCTCATCCCTTTTTTCACATTAGTAGATAAACGCAGAAAAGTACATCGGGAGACGATGGATCATTTCAAAAAAAAGAAGCGCAAAATCATGCGTGCTTTCATTCCCTACTCTGCTACTATCGAAAAAATGAGCATTGAAAGAGCACCTGTACATTCCTTTTCTGCACGTTCAAAAGCAGCAAGTTCTTATCGTAATTTATGGCAAGAGTTGAAGTGGTTTAGGAAGTTGAAGTGAATAAGTAGCGAGTTTTTTTGCGTGTATAATAAATTGTATAAATGCCTAAAATACTTACCGAGAGCCGCTTGTTGTGTATTTGAATGGACATCGAGTCCATTCAAATACATCAAGGTTTCTCAAGGACAAAAAATGGCTTTTCAGCCATTTTTGTCCTTGAGAAACCTCGATTAAATCATGGCGGTTCGACCACGTCTGCATCACGCTGATGCCGCCATGATTTGACAGGAGCAAAGACCAGAACTTTTGTCATCCTTATCTTCCATGTAAGTGTAATTTATTATGTACGCTTTTTATTTCTGATCATTTCTAATAGAAGTAGAATCTTTACTTTTACAGCTCCTATTTTAAAAGAATCACTGAATATTTTCCACTATGCACATCAACATAGAAATCAAAGCGCGCTGCACCTATCCTGAAAAAATTAAATCGTTACTAGATGCTAAAAATGCAGACTTCAAGGGCGTAGATCATCAAATAGATACCTACTATAAAGTGCACAATGGTAGACTCAAATTGCGCGCAGGCAATATCGAAAACACTTTAATTCACTATGAACGCAGCGACCAAGCTGGACCGAAGCAATCGAACGTAACTTTGCATAAAAATGAAGCAAATTCTAGTTTAGGAGAAGTTTTGAAAAAGGCGTTAAACATTCTAGTAGTCGTTGATAAAAAACGCGCCATCTATTTTATTGACAATGTCAAATTTCATGTGGATGAAGTGGAAGGTTTGGGGAACTTTGTAGAAATTGAGGCAATAGATTCAGACGGTTCGCTGGGCATAGAACATTTACAAATGCAATGTAGACGATATATGGACTATTTAGGCATTGAAAATCAAGACCTTATTGAACAATCGTATAGCGATCTTTTGTTAAAAAAGTGAGCTTTTTATAGACTTAAAAGGGAGTATAAATTACTACGATGACTTTTGAACAAATAGCTACAACCCTTACATTGATTGGGGTTGGAACAGTAATACCTACAATAGTATCCTCTGTTATGAACTCACGAAAAGCTAAAAGTGCTTCAAAACAGGAAACTAAGGAGAAAAGATATAAAGCAATAATCTTACTTTCATATGCTTTCTTAAACTATGATAAAGAAAAATCAACGCTGATTATTCAAAGACCAGATATTGAATCTAAAGAAGAACTTTATAATGTACTTCATGTAGAATGGATGAATATGTCTCTTTATGCTTCTGATAAAGTGATTTTAAGAATGAGAAATTTTCTCAAAGAATCTGTCCAGATTAATTATAATAGTTTAATTTTAGAAATGCGTAAAGACCTGTATAGTGTAAAAACTAAATTAGGTCCAGACGACTTATTACTGACCAAAGATTGCTAACTATTACAACATAAAGAAATATCATTTTTCCTTATGTGTAGGCAATTAGATTTGCACAGTAATGAATATGAGCAGAGTCCTAACTAATATATGGTATTCCTTCCCTGTGCAACTGCTATTAGTGCACCTGAAATATCATATTGTACTATCGGCGATTTGGTTACTTTTAGGAAGTTTAATGACAGGAACTTTCGCCGATTTATACGGCTTTAAATATCTATTTTGGTCACCCGAATACTTGGGCAAAGTAGATTTTTGGAGTTTCTTTTTCTTGGGTGTTGGTTTTGCTAGTTTTGCGATGACTTGGAACTTAACGACCTACTTACTCGCTGCGCATCGCTTTCCTTTTTTGGCTTGTTTAACGCGTCCTTTCACTAAGTACAGCATCAATAATTTCATTCTTCCGCTCTTCTTCATTTTGATGATGCTCTTCTTGCACATTCGCTTTGAAATACAAGAAGAACGATTTAGCTACGAAACCACCATTTACAATTGTTTGGGTTTTCTATTTGGTCTCATCACCTTGGTTTTACTTCTAATTGCTTACTTCATTTACACCAATAAAAACATTTTTGCCTTTACAAAAGATGACCCAAATTTGCCACCCAACTTGATTCGCTCCATTGGTCCGGGCAGAGGCATTCGAGTAGAAGATATTAAGATGGAAAGGCGCACGAGGCGCGTGGATTACTACTTGACGGAATCTCTTGTTCCGCGAAGAGTTCGAAGTGTGGCACATTACAGTTTGAGGACTTTACAGCGCGTTTTTAAGCAAAATCATGCCAATGCTTTAGTCGTACAAATGACGAGTCTGTTTGTGTTGGTTGCTTTGGGTTTATTGATTGACAAACCGAGTTTTCAAATTCCTGCTGGAGCGAGTTTATTTTTACTGCTGAGTATGATTATTACGATTGCTGGAGCAATTTTGTACTGGTTTCATCAGTGGAGCTTGACGGTTTTTGTTGCACTTTTCATTTGCATCAATATGTTGACCAAGCAAGGCTTTTTCAACCATGAAAATAAAGCCTACGGTTTGGATTATGAGCAAGACCGACCAACTTATGATTATTTGTCTTTGCAGAATGCTTTTTCAGATACGACTAAGCAAAAAGACATTGAAAACACCATTCAAATACTAGAAAACTGGAAGCAAGAAACGGGGCAAACGCGTCCAAAAATGTTGATGTTGGCAGTGAGTGGAGGTGGTTTGAAAGCAGCGACTTGGACGATGCAAGTTCTGCGCACAACGGATAGCCTGACGAATGGAAAATTGATGCAACAAACGACTTTGATGTCAGGGGCATCAGGCGGTATGATGGGCATGGCTTTTTATAGAGAATTATATTGGCGACAGCAGAGAGGTAAGAACACGAATCCATACAACGAAACATATATCAAAGATGTATCAAAAGATTTGCTCAATCCAGTAGCATTCACCATCGTGACGAATGATATTTTTATGCCGAAAGGAAGATTTAAGGTTGGTGGGAAGCGATATACGAAAGACAGGGGCTATATTTTTGAGCGGCAATTCAATGCAAACACACATCATTATTTGGAAAAAACTTTGGGTGATTACCAACAACCCGAATTTGATGCAGATATTCCAATGATGATCTTTACGCCCTATATTGTTAATGATGCGCGACGACTGATTATTTCTCCACACCCGATGTCTTACTTGACTTCGCCACTCAGTCCAAAACAAGATGTGGACATTGATGCGGTAGATTTCCAGAACTTCTTTAAGGAACAACACGCTGATAGTTTGCGGTTTCTTTCCGCTTTGCGTATGAACGCGACCTATCCTTATATTTTGCCCAACGTAACTTTACCTACGAGTCCTGATGTGGAAGTAATGGACGCAGGCTATCGCGATAATTTTGGGTTGGAAACATCAGCGAGATTCATCAATGTTTTTCAAGAATGGATTAATGAAAACACAAGTGGTGTTGTTATTTTATCGGTAAGAGTAATTCCAAGAAAGAGTCAAGAGATAGAAGAGAGCGATCAGGATGGGATTTTGAAATCTATTTTAGATCCGTTGGGAATTGCAGGTCAAATTATACAACTACAAGATTATGAACACGATACGCACATCAGTTACTTGCATCAATTGTTAGGAAAAGATCGTTTTGAAGTGCTACAATTTATCTACGAACCGACCACTAGAAATGAAGAAGCCTCAATGACTTTTCACCTAACGCCCCGCGAGCGCGAAGATATTTTAAGCGCAGTGAATGCAGAACGTAATCAGCAAAATTTAGATAGATTATTAGAGCTTTTGGGGCAAAATTAAAAGCTAGTTTTAGTACTAACTTGTTGCGACTTCTCCTTCTCTTGCATCAATCTTTGGTATGTCCATAAACTCGTAAATTTCCGTTTGACGCTCACAGATTAATACCTCTTTGCCTTTCACTGCAATTGGATTTTTAATCATATCTGTGTTGTTGATCGCGACTTTTCTCCAATCTTCAAAATTAGTGATTTGTCCCTTCACAAACTGCTCATATTTCGGATGTTTTTCATCGAACAAAATTTCTGTATCTTTATTGATACCTTCCCAAATCGTCATCCAAACATTGTAAGCCTCTGGCATATCTTCAAAAGAAATGGCAAGTACCTTACCAATACTTTTGGCGTGCGCCACCGTTTTTTTGTGCTTATTGATTGCTGGGTCGTAGTAAATGTTGATTTGATCGTTATGAGTTTCCATAGAATCTTTCATTACAGTTGCTATTAGTATTATTTATCGTAAAACGGGATTCTTGTGCTAACAAGAACCCCTAGAAGGTTAGACCAATTAAATGACAAACTACTGGGCGACCTTAAAAGTCTCCTCAATAGCTCTCAAAGCATTCAAAGAATCTTGAATATTTCTCCTTTGTCGGCGGAGTACATTCGTAATCTCTGTGGTCATTCTGACCTCTTCAATCACCTTATCATAGTCTTCTAATGCTCTTTCTTCTCCGCGAATACACTCTTCCAATACTACGACATCGCCATCTGCCAAATTAGACTTAAAGTCAATCCAAGCACGATGCAATGCTCCCAAGAAACTAGAACCATGATCGGGTGTACCGCGTAGTATCTTCACTTGATTTTGTATTTCATTAATGTACAAAGTGCGCTTCTCTGAATTATCAAATAACCATTGACGCAACATTGCATCGCTTACATCATTTCCTGCTTCCACATAACCTTCCTTTGCATCGTGATTTCTTGTCAATAAATCATTCAATGCATTCACCATTTCTAATCTGTCCATCACTTCTATATATTTTAGTTATCAAATAAATTGCTAAAAAAGACAGGACAGATCGGATTCTTGAAGTTAACTGAACTTGATAATAGGATAAAAATCTGCCCTGTATTTTGAAAGCGTACAAACCCACTGAATTTGAGGTAAAAAATTGATTTTCAAGGATTAAAACATTATGATTTTAAGACGTTATCAGTAGTTTCGTACAGTAATAGAACAGAATGAAGTTGGATGTGTGCGTTTTTTTAAAAAAAATATTGGGAGAGGATTTGAGTTCAGGAGAGCTTTTCCATCTTGGCTGGAAAGATTTAAGTTCGCTTGATGATGTTCTTTAGTGCAATATTCAGAGTATCTTTTCGGCTCCTTGCTACTGGAATTCGTGAACTATTGCTCATCGTTACAAAACCACCATCTCTTCTGCTATATTTGGCAATTTGGTTCAAATTAATGAGGTGCGATTGGTGAACGCGGAAAAATTGAGCGTCTTCTAGCAGTTCGACATACTCTTTTAAGGTTTGGGAAACCAAAAGTTTTCGTCCGTCTTGCAGATAAAACCAAGTATAATTTTTCTCTCCTTCGCAGCGAATAATTTCAGAGACGGCTACAAATTCTACGTGATCGCTCTGGGGCAATGCAATTTTTTGTTGCTGTTGCTGCATATTCGCCATGAGCAATTGCACTTTTTGCTGTTCTCGCTTTTGACTTTGATTGATAAGTACCCGATTGACGGCTTTTTTGAGCTCCAGTGCATCAATCGGTTTTAGCAGATAATCAATGGCGCAAAACTTGATCGCACGAATCGCATATTGATCGTAAGCCGTGACAAAAATGATGTCGAAATCAATTTTTGGAAGACTTTCTAGTAGCTGAAAACCATCACCCAAAGGCATTGAAATGTCTAAGAAAACCAGTTCAGGCTGTTTATCTTGAATCACATCCAAAGCCGTGATTGCCGAATCTGCTTCGCCTACAATTTCTATTTCTTTGCAGTAAGTTTGCAATGCCAATCGAAGGTTTTCCCGATTGTTGGCTTCGTCGTCTACTATGATGGCAGTAATCTTACTCATTGTTCCGTTGGTATGATAAGTTGGACAATAGTGCCTGAAAGGGTCGTGTCTTTTTGCGAACGGTCTAGCAATTGAAGCAAGTTTTGTTCAGAAGAATTCATTAGTAATTCCAAGCGTTGTCGCACCAAAGCTAAACCATAGCTTTTTTGATGTGCTTTATGTTTTTGGACATTCAATTTGGCACGTTCTAACCCAATCCCATTATCTACAATTTCACAATACAAACCTTGTGTATCAGGACGAATTTTAATCCACAACTTACGTGCTGCTTGCTGCGGCATCAATCCATGCAAGATCGCATTTTCCACCAAAGGTTGCAACAGCATACTCGGCAAATAGGTATTGAACTTATCGATTTCGGGAGCGACTTCAATCTCATACTCAAAAGGCGTCCGCAAGGCTTCCAAACTGCAATATTGTTGGAGTGCTTCGATTTCTTCTTCCAAAGTAATGAATTCTTGCTCCGAATGCCTCAAAATCTTCCGTACCAAACCTGCAAATTGTGTCAAATAGCGATCTGCTCCCACTTCGTCTTTCTTGCGAATGAGGTTTTGAATGGAACTCAGTGCATTGAACAAAAAGTGTGGATTCATTTGGGAGCGAATGCCTTTGAGTTCGAGTTCTAGGATTTGTCTCCTTGCTCTTTCGCGTTTGGCTAGGCGGCGTTTTCGTTGGATGTAAATGCCCAATACAATCAAAGAAAGGAAAGAAATTAATGCGAATCTTTGCCAGAAAAGAGGAGTGAAAAGCCACTTTTTATTAGGATTAGGAAGCTTTGTCACTCTGGTAGCAATTTTTTGGTAGGAACTTAAATAAAAAGGGTTGAAAACGACACTTCCTGTACTGTCAATGATGTAATAGTGATTAGCATCATTAGAAATAAGTAAACTGTCTCGAAGTCTCTGTAATTCTTGGTTAGCTAGGTAAATCGTATTTCTAGAATTGATATCACCCTCTTCTTTCTCCACCAAGCTCAATAATTTTAACTTGGTTTTACTCAGTTTTTGGATTGCCTTCATATCTTCTTGCGCATCAGTTAAGTACTTTCTCTTTCCTACATGAAGCAGTAAATAATTGGTATCTTTAGTTGTAAAAGTGTGTTGGTGCTTAATCCAGTCATCTGGTGTAAATAAAAAAGTAGTGTGATTCCAATTATTGTTTTTATCCTGAATCCATTTCCAGTTGGGAATTTTATCCCCAACAGCAATACTTCTCCATATTCTTGGAGTAGACTCGAATGCGTCCACTTTGTTTAGGTTATTTTCTATCTTTTTTAACTCCTTTTGATCTGTACAAATAGATGCTAATTCTTCATAAAATTTGCTTCTTGGAAAAACATCAGATAGACTCAGAGACTCTCTACCGTAATAAAAAGCATTTCTAGGAGAGAGTAGCACTTTCGCTAAGTCAAAATTTCTCATCCGTTCACTAGGAACTTCCCTCTTGATGTACTTTCCTTTGATAAATCTTTTCTGGAATTCCAAATATTCTCGTATTTGAAAGTAGGCTTCATTCGAATTGGGTAAGCGATATAAAAGGTTTGATAAATCTTGACAATATTCTGAGAAAGTAGGCTCAAAAACAGCATTCCAATTGGTACAAAACCACATAGAGTTATACCATATTTGGTTGGCGTGTTGTAGCTTCAAGAACTGTTGGAAAAAGCTACTGAATTTAGGAGGGAGTTGCGTTTTATTCTTGTGTAGAAAGTGGAGTTCAGATTGTAGTTTTTCTCGCTGTTCTTTTAAAAATACTAATTGTCCTTTCTTCAATAAATTCTTATCTAACCCAATTAAAACTTCATCATTTCTCATTTCGTGGTAAAAATCCAATAGAAATTGATTTTCGGTAGTGCCTTTACCCTTGAAAGTAGTGTTTCTGTAAATAGCATTAGCGTCTAATTCAATTTCTAAATGATCGCCAGGTTCAACATATAAAGCAAGTATATTAAAGCCATGTGTTAAACTCAGGTTTCGTGCAGCAGTTAATTTCACTTGGATAGAAAAATAGCCTTTCTCATCTAATGGTACGATTTGTTCTCCATGATTTTTGAATAAATTACCCTCGCGAAAATTGTGGATACCTACACTTTCTTCTACTGGATTGATGACTCTACCAGAAATAGTCGTCATTTTTGCAGCAATAATTGGGCGAAAAAAATCAACTTCAATTTTTTCATTTTCAATCTGTTGCACCTTGTTGAAACCATCTCTTTCTATCCATTTTTGCTGCCACAAATCTTTCAGAAAGATTTCCAATTGTTCATAATCCAATTCAGAAGCTAAGCCCATTCCAAATTGGTAGGTAGGATCAGGAGGTGTTTTGAAAGACTGCGTTTTTAGGTCAAAAAATAAGGCTTCTCTTTCGGTAACATTAGACTTAAAGCGACTCTCTTGAGCATGATCGTAACTATACCGCGTATCCTTAATAATAGGATAAGGCAACGTATTTTCAGGTTGACGCGCGCCGAGCAAATAGCTATCTACATTGTTGTCAGGTTCTTTTGGAAACGCTACGGAATTCACATAATTAACCTTCACAGCTATTGGGCAATTCTTGCTTCCACAATCTTCCATTTTAAGTTGCAATCCCACAAAAACTTCTTTCTCTCCATAAGTCATTTCATCAGGAAAAATAGGGTACTTAATACCTTTCTTGTATCTCTCGTAGAAGTATTCCTTCTCAAAGACTTGATGTGCCCATTCTAGTTCGAGTGTTTCGCCATTTTTGAGGTGTTGGAGCACAGTGTTCGAGGTCTGACCAAACGATGAAACTCCCCAAAAATAAAGGAGCAGAAGGCAAATTACATTCTTCATTTTTTCTGAGTTAGATATTAAGACAATTCCTTCATTGACAAAAGTTACTGGATAACGGGAAGTTATCCAGTAACAGTAGACAATATATCAATTACTGGCAAGTAGCTTTTCTAACTCCTTTTGCAAAGCTTCTCCTCTCAAATCTAAAGCAATAATTTTACCCTCTGGATCAAGCAAATAATTATCTGGAATACCATATACTTTATAGGTGTTTGGTACTGCACCATGATGCCCTTTTAAATCAGAAACACTTGTCCAAATCATTTGATCTTTCTCTACTGTTTTTGTCCACTGCTGATGACTTGTATCTAGCCAAACACTTAGGATTTCAAAACCCTTTTCTTGATATTTTTGGTAAGCTTTCAGCAAATTGGGATTTTCCATTCGGCAAGGTCCACAACCTGAAGCACCAAACTCTAACAAAACATATTTACCTTTGAAATTAGAAAGTTTTATTGGTTCATTTTCTAGGTTAGGTAACTGAAAATCAGGGGCTTGATTGCCTATGGCTAAATCTACGGATTGCTCTAAAAATGCTTTGATACCTTGTGCTATATCAGTTGCTTTCATTTCTTTATTCAATCCATTATACAACTCTTGGAGTTCCGCTTTTGGATAAGCGCGATTCTTCAAAAACCATAAGGCAAGAACGCTAACGTAATAATTAGGATGAGTCTCAATAAATGCTCTTGTAATCTCAGTATCCTTTTGCTGTATTTCTTGAATTTGAGCCTGAATTTCTTTTTGGTCTTCTGTATCGGTAGTGCGGAATTGTTCTCGCAATGCCATTTGTTCTTTCATTAATGGATAAGTCAAACTAAAGAATTCGTCTTTTTCTGATTGCAATTTAGAACCCGTGATTTTTGCATTCATAAAATCCCTTTCTCTTGCATCAAAAGTCATCTTTCCTGTTTCTACAAAAAAAGTACATGCATCATATCCTTCTTCTTTCAGGAAGAAAATGGAGTATTCATCAAAAGGGCTTGTCACTTCTCCTGAAAACTGAAAGTGATCGTTTTTAATTTCAAAAGAATCTACTCTTACACCAGCATTATCATGCAAATAGAGCATCGTCCCATCTGCAATATCTTTGGTCCAGCCTTCCATCGTGAAAGTATTATTTTGAGCAGAAGAAAAAGTGATAAATAGAAGAAGAGTGACTATAAAATTAAAGATTTTCATTATTGAAGTATTTTTCTAGTGAAATAATACCCCAAAGTTGTAGCGAAAAGCCTTGCAAGTAAATAGTGCCTGAACACTTGGTCAGTTTGGTTGAATAATTGGTAGGCTTATTTGAATATTGGTAGAATAGTATTTTTGAAATAGCTATGTGGAATAGATTAAGTAGGCTAACTATGTCATAGGGAATCTCCTAAAACGCAAAAAAGCAACCCAAAACTGAGTTGCTTCTTTTTTTATTTAGTCAAGGATATTCGATTATCGTTTAACGACTTAATTTTCTGTTTTTGAATATTATTTCATGAGTCACGAGATCGAATTACTACGGCTAGCTACATTATATAGCTAGTTCTTCTACTAAAGTAGAAATTTGACTGAGGCGTTCCTTGTCCAAAGAATAATAAATGAATTTTCCTTGTCGCTCGGTGATAACAACGCCTGCTCTACGTAGGATGGCTAAATGCTGTGAAGCTACAGACTGCTCTAATCGCAATTTGATGTAGATGTCTGTCACTGTGAGTTGCGCAGTTTCTTCTAATAGGTCAATAATTCTTTGACGTAGCTTGTGATTAACTGCACGGAGTACTAATACCGCTTTTCTTAGTTCGGCATAGTCTAGCGGAATGTCCTGATTACCCTTAGTAAGAGTAACAGTCTCGTCTTTCTGTTTTCTCATAAACTTTGATTTAAAAAAATGTTCGTCCGTATGGACTCAATGATAGTAGTATGTTTTAACTCTTTAATGCGTGTACGTGTACTTGTACGTTCTCTCTGTATAGTGTTTATATTGGCAGACAACGCTGCGAAGGGCAGAAGGTAGTGGGTATTCGTGTAATATAGCGCGCGACTGAATGGAAACTGTATATTAACCTATGATATAGTTTTATATACTTTAACGCCTCAAAATTAGGTAAATATTAATTAAATGACAAATTTTTGCTATGTATCATTGTCTAATATTTACATTTTTCTCATTTTGAGAACGACTAGGGAGGTAGTTTTTCAGTTTCATTGTTAGAAACCGATGATATAACGCCTTAATTGATGAAAAGATGATATAAAATTTTCATATGATGGGAATTAACAAATATTTAATAGCGTGGACTATTTTGTCCAGACGTAGATTTTCTTTTTCCGATAGTTGATCGAAAACTTGCTTAGTTCGTTCAATGCAGGAAACCCTAAAATACCTTCTGCCGAAGTGTCCTCCATATTGGTAATTAGATACTCTTGATTGTTTAGTGAAATATTAGTCAAAGACGCATTTGGGATGAGAATAACTTGTGCTAAAGAAGTCTTTTGATCTACGCCTACCAAAAATTTCAAATCTGTGACTTGATAATCATTAGAAGCATATTCCTGATCCAGAAGATTCTCTTCTGAACCTGTGTCCAATATAAATTCAACTAATTGATTTTGTAAATCTAAATCTAGAACTGGTGTATGAGAACTCATACGAAAACGAATTTCTTGACTTGGTTTTTCCAAACGATGCAAGTCTGATTTTTTGAGCTGGTATTGCTCGATTTGCAGATTTTTGTAGTCAATCAAGAGTTCTTTTTTCTTTAATATATCATATCCAATTAATCCAAAAAAACGCTTTCCAATTGCTTTTTCAAAATGCTGCAAATTGATAGTATAGACCAAAAAATTTTTCTTCTTCACACAGCCCCATTCAAATTTTTTGACAGTTTTTTGCTTAACAGTTGTCCTCCCATTAATACCTCTTGCTTCATAAGCACTTAGGTCTCCAGAAAAGTATTGCTGATTTAAAATCAAACTAGGTGACCCCGTATCTACTACAAAGTAACCCATTTCTCCCTCAACCTCTGCTTCCACCAAGATCATATTATTTACCAATTCAAACTTGCCAATACAGTATCCGTTCGCATTGACTTGAAAAATAATTCCCCAAAAAAGACTACAAATTGCCCATCTCATAAGCCACAAATTTTAGTTAATCTAATGTATTTGCACTGAATTAAATTTTAGTTTACATTAAGTTAACATTAAAACCTGTGAAAACCTATTGAGTTTCATTTTTTAACATTCAGTTTACATTAAATTGAGATAGAGATAACAAATAAGGAATGCTAAACAAAAAAGGGAAATGCCAAAATAATACTTCCCCTTCCTTGAATTTTTATCGTAAAAACTTACTTAATGCTTTTCTGTCCACCGTCCAGCAAGGTGGCCGCTTTCCATCAACCATCTCTAAACATAACGATTCACCACATTCTCAAACAATTCTTGTTTTCCACTGCGTTGCTGTGGTTCTCCATTTTTGCGTGCGAAAGTGGATAATTCAGCAAGTCCCATTTTACCATTTTCAAAGGCTTTTCCATCGCCATTATCAAAAGAACTATACCGCTCTTCTAATAATTTTGGATAGCTAGAATCATTCAAAACGTCATTTGCTGCCAATAAAGCTCTAGCAAAAGTATCCATACCACCAATGTGTGCATAGAAAATATCTTCCAAATCGGTAGAATTTCTTCGCGTTTTGGCATCAAAATTGACGCCACCACCTTGCAAGCCACCACTTTTCAGGAAGACGATCATCGCTTCAGTCAATTCCAATACATTGTTTGGAAATTGATCGGTATCCCAACCGTTTTGGTAATCTCCACGATTGGCGTCCAAGCTGCCGAGCGCGCCTGCATCTGCAGCTACTTGTAGTTCATGCTGGAAAGTATGCTGCGCCAAAGTCGCGTGATTTACTTCGATGTTCAATTTGAAGTCACCCATCAAATCGAACTCGCGCAAGAAATTTAAGCAAGTTGCCGAATCAAAATCATACTGGTGTTTGCTAGGTTCCATCGGCTTGGGTTCTAGGAAAAATGTACCTTTAAAGCCTTGACTGCGCGCATAGTCCTTCGCTGCGTGTAAGAAGCGCGCCATATGTTCCACTTCGCGTTTCATATCCGTATTCAGCAAAGACATATAGCCTTCGCGACCACCCCAAAAAACGTAGTTTTCGCCGCCCAATTTGATGGTTGCATCCAAGGCATTTTTCACTTGTCCTGCTGCATACGCCAATACCTCGAAATCAGGATTGGTCATCGCACCATTCATGTAGCGTGGATTGGAGAACAAATTCGCCGTTCCCCAAAGCAATTTTACGCCCGAAGCATCTTGTTTTTCCTTCGCATAATCTGTGATGGTTTGCAAACGCTTTTCGCTTTCTGCTAAATCTTTGCCTTCTGCCACCAAGTCAAAATCGTGGAAACAATAGTATGGCGCTCCGATCTTCGTGATGAACTCAAAACCTGCGTCCATTTTGTCCTTCGCTTGCTGAATTGGATCATCGGATTCTAACCAAGGGAATTGCTTCGTTGGCAAACCAAACGGATCGCCACCCGTGCCACATAAAGTATGCCACCAAGCAATTGCAAATTTGAAGTGTTCTTTCATCGTTTTACCTGCTACCACTTTGTTTTCATCGTAGTAGCGAAAGGCCATTGGATTATCGGAATCCTTTCCTTCAAATTTAATTTTTTCGATGTTTTTGAAGTATTCTTTTTTTCCTAAAATAACGGTCATCGTATTGTTGATTTGTTTAACTGTTGATTTGAATAAATCACAACTAAAGTATTGAATATCAAATTTTTATAAAAATAGATTCCAGCGCCAATTCAGTTTTAGTCCTAGCGGGACGAACTGTGGGTAGATATCTTGACATCTTTTTCCTAAGCTCCGTCTATACGGACAAATTAGGTGCGCACTGTGAAAAAAATTACAGTTTGTACCAGCACTTCAATTAGATTGGAATGATCTCTTCTACCTACAGCTCATTCCTACGGAATTTGACGCATTGCCTGGCACTAAATAAACAGTAATCATTTCATCATCTTCTCAAATTTGAAAATCGTTTCTTCTCCATAAAGAGCAAGCAAATTCTCCCAAGTTTGCTCAGCGAGTATTTTTTTGAGCAGATCATCTCCTTTTTCTGATCTTAAATATTGAATAAAAGCACCTGCAATTGGGTAATAGATTTGCTCAGAATGCTCTGACTCGTTTTCCATCATAGATTTAATGGACATTTTTCTTGTAAATACTTTTTTGGCTTCTTTCATTCTATTCTTTCCACTTAAATCAAAAGCGACGGCTACTCCTTCGTTGATAAGGCGATTTTTTTTAACAGATTTGAACGCATAATGAGTCAATATGTGAGTTATTTCGTGTCCGTCAGTTTGATTATATTTAGAGTTGATAACACATAATTTTGGTCTAGCAAAGCCTAAGTCTTGTCCAACTATGATTTTACTTTCACTAGGTTTGCTTCAAACATAGTAGTCGATCTTCTTGGGAAGTTCTGCTCCGAAAAATTGATTGTTGATTTCCAGAGCTTTTGACTTGGCTTCAACGAAAAGGGTTTCATTCGTGATTCCTTGCTGGAAGTGGAATCTTATGTGCTCTGTTTCTATAATATTCCAGTCATCAAAGTAGTCATGCAATTGTAATCTAGCCAAATAACCATTTGCTGTTTTAACTGAATTTGCTGTTCCTCTTAACTCAATGGCTGCTATTAGATGTAGTCTGGCTTTGTCTATTTCATCTATGAGGTAATAGCAAACTCCCAATGTTGCTAAACTCCAACCTTTCATCCACTTTGGAGCTTCTTTATTATTTGAGTTCTGCAAGTGAGGTATCGCAAGACTCGGTCTACCCTCTGCGTAAAAAGATCTGCCAACAAGGTGATGTGTGTTTAAATGTTCGGGAGCTTTTTCTAAAATTTTCTGTCCTTCTATAATCACTTTTTCATATTCACCTGCTTGAAAAAGAGAATCCAACAATTTCTGATAAGCATCTTGCCCTTGTAGGGAAAAGCTAGATAACATCAGAACAATGAATAAGAGGTTTTTCATATTGTGAGTATTTAGTGAAATGGTACCATCAATTTACAACGCCTCTTTTAGTTCCTTCCTCCAATGCTCATAAGCTACTTCATATTCCATAACTTCTCTTTCTGCTTCATAAACTTTCAATACCTTCACCTGTTGCATCGCCTCTTCCACAGAAGCGTAAATGCCCGTCGCTACACCTGCTGCTTTTGCCGCGCCTACTGCTCCTGTTGCTTCCACTAATTCAATTTTACAATTCAGTAAATTGGCAATGGTTTGTGCAAAAATCTTGGAGCGGAAAAGGTTATCGTTTCCTACGCGCATCACAGAAACTTCCAGACCCATTTCCTTCAATATCTGCACACCATAAACAAAAGAAAACGCAATGCCTTCCAAACTCGCGCGACAAAGATGCGCTTGCGTATGGCGGTTGAAGTTCAAATTTTGGATGCGCGCGCCAATGTTTTTATTGCATAACATTCGCTCTGCACCATTGCCAAAAGGTAAAATTTGCAAACCATCTGAACCCACAGTAACGGAAGCCGCCAATTCATTCATTTCCTGATAAGACAATCCTTTTGCCACATTTTGTCGCATCCAATTGTACTGTATACCAGCTCCATTAATACACAGCAAAATACCAATTCTTGGATGAGTTGCAGTATGATTGACGTGCGCAAAACCATTTACTCTGGATTGTGAATCATAAGCTGCTTGGTTCACCACACCGTAAACAACTCCCGAGGTTCCGCCAGTAGCTGCGATCTCGCCTGGTTGCAAGACATTCAAGGAAAGTGCATTATTAGGTTGATCGCCTGCTCGGTAGGCAACTGGAATGCCAGCGACTAAACCTGTTGCCTTGGCAGCAGCTTCGTCCAAGCGTCCTTGTAGTGAAAAAGTTGGTGTGATATTAGGAATCATTTCGGCATCAAAGCCATAATGATCAAGTACCAAATCGGCAACTTTTTCTTCCTGAAAATCCCAAAGAATACCTTCTGATAAACCACTTGGCGTTGTATGAATTTCTCTAGTCAAACGCATCGCAATATAATCACCCGGTAACATGATTTTATGGATTTTGTTGTAGGCATCGGGTTCGTTCTCTTTTACCCATTTGAGTTTGGACGCGGTGAAATTGCCAGGGGAATTGAGTAAATGAGAAAGCGCTTTTTCTTGCCCAATTTCCTCAAAGGCGCGATTACCAATTTCTACGGCACGACTATCACACCAAATGATAGAAGGACGAATAACTTCTTGATTTTCATCGACTAAAACTAAGCCGTGCATTTGGTAGGAAATACCAATTCCTTTGATTTCTATTGCGTCAACTGCTGTTTGAGCCAGTATCTTTTGAGTAGCTCTGCAAATGTGTTGCCACCAAATTTCGGGGTCTTGTTCTGCCCAATCTGCTTGTGGCGCAGCGATTTCCATTTCTGTTTCAGGAGATTGAACGATGGCTAGTGTTTCTTGAGTTTTGGCATCAATTAGTGCGGCTTTAATGGAAGAACTGCCGAGGTCGTAGCCCAAGAGATAGGACATAGGTTATGTGTTTTGTTTTGCTTATCTGATTTACAATTCTGCAAGGTAAGAAATTATTGTGTCTTTTGCACAGTTAGTAAAAACCTGACAGGTTTCCTTTGTCTAAAGCACCGATAATCGAAACTTTATCCTTTTTATCAATTGTAAAACCTATCAGGTTAGATTCTATTCTCTAGCCAAAACAACCTTTTCCACGAAGACATCATTATTTGTCTCTATTTTCAAAATATACACTCCATCTGAAAATTCATTCAAATCAAGTTGATTGTTGTCTGTCTTTATTTGAAGCAAAAGTTTTCCATTCAAATCAAAAACTTCAACATGCTCAATCAAATTGCCATCGTTGACTAAAATTTCAACAACTCCCGAACTTGGATTCGGAAAAACAGTAATTTCATCTTCTTGAATTTCTTTTACTTGCTCCACATTAGAAACCGTCTCCTGACAATCACTCAAACCTGACAAGGCGCCATAAATCACTGCCCCCGCAATCGTATTTTGATGAATGGTAAATTCACTAGCGAGCGGCACATTTCTTTGACTGAACCAACGCTCATGTCCTGGCCACTCATCAATCGCAGGATAGACCGTTTTCTCTGACCAATGATTGTCCCAAGGTCCGATGACGTTAAACCAAGGCTGTCTGCGCCAAGGTCCGTAAGGAATGACGCCTACGATGGGTTCGTCAGAATCATCATAACGTGCATCTAAATGAAAAACATTAGTTGGGCTGTGTTCATTCAAGCCGCTGATCCAAGTCATGTTCAATGGATTCGTTCCTAGAAAATAATCGGCGGTGGTATGAATGTATTTCCAATAATCGGCAGCTTTATTTGGATTTTCTTCGCGCAGTAATACGTAGCCCATCAAACCTTCAAATACGAGCGGCGTAGTGGGTTGCCCAATGAGCATCGGCAAATATATATTACCACCCCAACGGCAAGCGCGATTTTCTATATTGTCCAAAAGGAAAAAATCAGCGGTTTGCTCTAGTTTTGCAAGTACTTCTGCTTGTAAATCTGAATTGATTTTTTCAGATTGAGTTGCGGCATAAATGTATGCGCCGAAAGCTTCGGAATCTTGTAGATTCTCCCAAAACTCCAGTGGAACAGATTTCCATGATTCGATAAAGAGATCTTGGTAGCTTTCTTGCTCGGTTAAGCGATAAAGTGCCGCCACCGCATAGTTACGTTTCCAGCGAATATTATGATCGTGGCAAGCATAATCAGGATTGTAGTTTTGTTCTGCCCAAGCAAACGCATTGATCGCTTCTTGTTGCCAATCAATATTTTCAGGGTCATCGAAGTCGAATTTTTGAAGCAAAAAAGCAAACTGCGCAGCACTTGCCGCATAAGCATAAGTTTGTACAGGATCTTCGCCCGAAACCACCCACCAACGATCGTTGTCTTCCCAACTTCCTCTTGCGATTCGGTTTTCGCCTGAATCATCGCCCCATAAATCAGGAAAAATTCTTGAGCCAGGTACGCCACCACTTGTCCAATTTTTGCTCTCCGTTTCATCTTTCAATCGCTTGTAAAAACGAATCAACCAGCGCGCTTCATCTAATACATCAGGCAAGTCATTGCTGCTTTCTGGAATGTTCAAATTAACATTGACCGTGTTTGGAAAATGCTCGTACAAAAACATCAGCATAGCAGGTACTTTCATGTGATTGTGATACGCATCCCAATCGCCTGCATCTTGATACCAACCCCACGTTTCCGTCAAATCGCCTTTAATGCCTGCTTCCCAGAGTGCTTTGTCATTTTCAGAAGCGTCCTCTTCTTCCACTTCGCAAAAAGTAGTACTCGAAAACTTCAATTTATCACCAAAGCCAGGCGTAATCATTGGGTTATGCGGCGCAGGTCTTGGACGATTGCTGTACGGTGCTTCTAGTGCGATACCACTTCGATTTTCGTAGAGATTTTTCATACACGCCTCATATGCAGGTCGGAACACATTGCAAGCGATTTCAAAATCGTTCGATGCTCCGATATCTTCTATAAACAAGCGATAACGACCAGGCGTATTGAAGTCCGAAAAGTCACATTCGTAAACATCAGAAGCAGAGAAATTTTGGTTGGGTGTAGAGAAAACGGCATCTTGGAAAGTCTCAATAGTGAATTTGGTTTTTCTGAATTGTAAGTCGCCCTCATATGCAATAGTATTGCTTGATAAATCCAATAGATAGAAAGCATTTCCACCATAAGTATTCAACTCTAATCCACCTTGATCGCCCAGCCAATGATAGACGTAACCAATCTTCAATTCTGCAGCTGTGGAATAGCCTAAATTATTGACGTGAATGGCTTGTGATTTCAAAGCACGTTCGTTGTAAACGAAGTCAAAACCTTGCTGTTTTGGACTGATCGAAGCATCAACTGTTAACTGATATTTTTGTCCTGAAACGAGCGGTTCTGGTAAGAATAAATAGAGCCAATGTTCTTTAGTATGGTCAGGCGAAGTGTTATCGCAGCCAACGACTCCGAAGAACTCTTGAAACTGCCAACCTTCGCAGTAATTTGCAAACTCTGTGCCTTTGCTTTTGCGTCCAATTTTTTCGGGTGATTGTGGTGTCTTGTAATTGGTATCAGTTGCACTACTTAATTGATAATTAGTGATTTGTGTAGCTGCTGTAATATCTAATGGCTCAATAAAAACTTTATCATTTCGATCAGATTCGCCTCTTTTATGGTATTCGATATAGCCTTCGTCGTAGTGGACGACTAGGATTTGATTGGTTAAAACTTGAATTTCTATACTTGATTGTGCTTGTAGAAAAGAATAGGAAAAACAGATGAGCAAACTAATGTTCCAAAGGTGTTTCATAACGAATAACGTTTTCCATTGAACCACTAAGACACTAAGAGAACTAAGAAGGGTATTCTGTAGAAATAGACAATTACATTTCAAAGCCTTGATGGTTAGTTTATAACACCAATTTGGCTTTTAAATCCATCTCAAACCTTACTTTTCTCAATTTCTCAATAGTTCATAAATTTTGCGAAATGGCAACTTTCATACAAATAGGTATGATTTCTTGAATGAAATTACACAGAAGCGTCAAATTTGTAGTTCAGTTGGTCGTAGAAAACGTTAAAATTGAGATGAATCCCTTTTAGCTACGGATTAGTTTTAGTTACGGATTTTTGGTAAGGTTGCTAAACTGAAAATCAGTAAATGGAGAGAAGAAGTATTGTACAAACTTAGAACTAAATCCTCTTTATTCCCTTTACAAAGAAGAATCACATTGTATCTTTCTAACAGTCAAAGACGATCTAACAATGCAATGGTCTGTTTTCTGACTTCTTATTACAAAGAAAATCTATCTTGATTACATGAATCAACTATCACCCAATCCTTTCCTCGTAGATGATGACCCAACGGCAGAAAGTCGCAAAAAAGATCATATTGAATTGGCGTTTCGCTCGCAAATTTTGACAGGTGAACTAGACCAACGCTTTTACTATGAGCCAATTTTGGCAGGTCATCCAGCAAAAGGAAGTTATCCAAAACAGACTTTTTTGGGAAAGACTTTTGCTGCTCCGATTTGGGTTTCTAGTATGACAGGTGGAACAGAAAAAGCGCATCGCATTAACCATAATTTGGCTCGTGCTTGTGGTCAATTTGGAATGGGCATGGGTTTGGGTTCTTGTCGTTCCTTATTGTATAGTGACGAACGATTGAAAGATTTTGATGTGCGACATTTGATGGGAAAAGAGACAGCTCTGTATGCTAATTTGGGCATCGCGCAAGTAGAACAACTGATTCGAGATAATGAGTTGGAGCGCATTGAAGTGATGCTTCATAAATTGGAAGCAGATGGCTTGATTATTCATGTCAATCCAATGCAAGAATGGCTACAACCTGAAGGCGACCACATTCAAGAACCACCGATTGTAACCATCCAGAAAGTACTTGCTGCTATTGATGTAAAAATCATTGTGAAAGAAGTAGGGCAAGGCATGGGTTATGAGAGTTTGAAAGCTCTCTTCGAACTCCCTTTGGAAGCCATAGATTTTGCAGCAAGTGGTGGTACAAACTTCGCAAAACTAGAATTATTGCGTAGTGATGAGCAATATCAAAGCATTTATGAATCGCTTGCCAAAATTGGACACAGCGCAGCAGAAATGGTCGGTTTTTGTAATGCAATTTTTAAAGAATTAGGCGATAAAATGCAGTGTAATCAAATTATCATTTCAGGTGGCGTCCAGAATTTCTTAGATGGCTACTATTTAATGAATAAGCTCCAAACGAATTGCATTTATGGACAAGCCTCTGGTTTTTTGCGCCACGCACAAGGCGAGTATGAAGTATTGGAGCGTTATGTGGAAGATCAGATTCGAGGTCTGGAGTTGGCGAGGGCGATGTTGCAAGTGAGGTGAAAAGCGCGCAGAGATGGTAGATTACGCAGAGGTTGATGAATGCTATGTATCGAAAATGGTAAAGCAGTTGGTTTTAAAGTAAAATCAGAAAATGATACTTTTGAGGCGATAATGAAATAATCTTTGCTTGGGAATGATTCTCTCATTCTCTTATTCTCTCATTCTAATCATGCTAGTCTCCCATACAAAAAAATTCATCTTCATCCACAACTATAAAGTTGCAGGTACGAGTATTCGCGAAGTGCTAGGCAAATATCGTCTTTCGCCTGCACAGCGTTTGCAACAAAAATTGGGATGGAAAAATCGAAATTATCAGAAAACATCTGATAATCATCAAACGGCTGCACAAATTCAGGAGCGATTGCCTGAAAAAGTATTCGATAATTATTACAAATTTGGCTTTGTCCGTGATCCTTGGGATTGGCAAGCCTCTTTGTATAAATATGCACTGAAAAACAAGAATCATAAGCAGCATCAACTCATTAGCAGTATGGCAAATTTTGAGGAATACTTGCTATGGCGTGTGCAAGAAGATTTTCGTTTACAAAAGGCATTTTTTTATGATAGAAAAGGAAAGTGTCTAGTTGATTTTGTTGGAAAATATGAACAATTGAGTGAAGATTTTGGGCGTATTTGCAAAGCTATTGGCATCAAAGAACAACTGCCGCATCGCAACCAAAGTCAGCAAAAAAAATCCTATCTTGATTTATACGATGAGCGCACCTTGAAACTGGTCAATGAATATTATGCCGAAGATATTCGCACTTTTGATTACGAAATTCCTACTTTAGCGAAGTAACTAGGTCTTTTTAGCATTTAGCCATTGGCATTTGGCTGTTAGCTAGATTTCGGAAAAGAATAAGAATACGAGCCAATAGCTAATTGCGAATAGCCAACAGCATTTAAAACGCTACATGAAAGTTGTATTCATATCAAATAATCTACCGCCTGCCGTAGATGGCGTTGGTGATTATACGTACTTCCTCGCCGAACAGTTTGTGGAACATGGACACGAAGTCCATATTATTTGCTCTAATTCTAAGGAAATTGAGGTCGCCCAAATGGAAGATATGAACGTCTATCCAATTGTAGACAAATGGGATCGTTTGGGCGTAGATAAGGCGATTACTAAAATTCAAGCGATACAACCAGATTGGATTTCCCTGCAATATGTGCCGTACAGTTTTAGTCCAAAAGGACAGCCTTGGGCAATGATTCATTTCGCTAGACAAGTGAAAAAACTAGGTATTCCACTCAGCACCACTTTCCATGAAGTTTGCATTCGTTACGAAGCAAAACAATTCACTAGGGCTTTATCTCAACGCATCATCGCGCGCGCTTTAGCCAAGCATTCTCAAAAAAATATTACGAGCATTGACTTCTACGTTCGCTACCTCAAGCAGTGGACAAAAGAAGTGCGAATGATACAAATTGGCTCCAATATTCCTGCGATTTATACGCCCGAAGAAGACCAAAAAGAATTACGCCAATCCATTACCTCTGATGGCGAATTTCTCATTGCTACTTTCGGGAAACGTGATCATGTTGCTTTGCTAAATCTTTTCGAGCAACTCGTTTCTATTCGTCCAAATACCAAACTTTTAATTTGTGGAAAAACACCCAAAATAAAGATTAAAGATCACCTAAAATCGAATATTCACAGTACAGGTTATCTTTCCAGAGAAGGAGTGTTTCAACATTTGAAGTGCAGTGATTTATTCCTGCAATTTAGCATGGGGAAAGGAGGCGTTTGTAATAAAAGTGGTTCTTTGGCGGCGGCCTTTGCGGCTGGTTTGCCCATTGTTGGCAACAAAGGTGATATGACGAATCAATCCCTGGTAGAGTCAGGTGCAGTCATTTTTGCACCCAAAAAAGGACGTGCGAATATGGATGCGCTACTGGAAATTATGGATAACCCTGTTTTGTTGGAGGAACAGGCAGAACGTGCAGAATTATATCACGAACGTTTCTTGGATTGGCGAACGATTTATGAAGAATATATGGAGTATTGGAATTGACTTACCACATAGTATTAGTAGTGTCTTCACATAGTCCACAATAGTTTTTAAGATAATTATTTGGGTAAAATAAGCTTAGATTTTCTAATTATGCTCCTTGAATACTATAATTTCTATGTGAAATCATCTATGCGATGTAAGTAGTTATATAAGACTTAAGACATCAAAAAAAAGAGTAGAATTTTCTTCAAAAAAGCAAATCTCCTTAATCATTCAAACTCTAGTTGATATAAATTTGCTGGAGAACCATACGCTTCCAACTGACCCGAAGCCTTCGCCTCAGAAGTCACCGCCATCTACGGCAGACATAGAATCCCACGCGGTGCCCGCCAACCTTGGACTTC
>JBCDFY010000105.1:0-24107 GCA_039176995.1 Bacteroidota bacterium | reverse complement strand
GGTGCCTGCAAAAAAGATTAAGTATCTTTTTAACGAAATGAACCGCTAGCATGAATGAACGAGCCCAAAGGGTAAAAGTCCAGTGGACTTTTAAGTGAAAGAACCGCAACGCGGATGGGTAACCAGAGCCCAAAAAGATGCCGTCATAAGATATTACTTTAATTGTGTCCGAGTACTTACACCACCATTTTCTAGGACGGTGCAGTTTTTCTAACTAACAGCAGCCTCCTTCTCTTCTTTTGCGACCACGCCAGTTTAGTTCTGCTTTATCCAACACATTTTGGCAAGTTAATCACAAGTGGTTTAACTTTCTTGCTTTTATCACAATGACGATTCAGTCAGTATTTTGACCTCACATTTCGTTTCTAAAATACCAAATATTAGAGCACTGAAACTAAATAATCAGTCTAATCTACACTATAACTAACTTTCTGGTCTTTGGATTCAAGTACTCTTATCTTTGAATCATCATGAAGCGACTTTTAAGGTATATTTTCCTCTTTTGTATTCTCCTTCTCACTTTACTAATTGCCCTTATATTATTTGTATTGGACGAATCCAAGGATGAGATTAGAGCTAATTTTGAAAATGTCGAGGCTCAATTGCAATCCTTTCATAATCCACAGAAAATGGGAGGATTTGCGGTTGCTGTTTTCGACGCAGATACTACTTTTTACGTTAATGGTTTCGGCTATGCAGATTTAGAAAACGGAATTCCTTACACAGTGAATACGGAACAATACGTTGCGTCTATTGCCAAAACAACCATCGGAATTGCGTTGCTGAAAGCTCAAGAATTAGGATTATTAAAAGTGGAGGATCCGATTAACCAATATCTGCCATTTGAAGTAAAAAACCCCAAATTTCCATCTAGCCCAATCACCATTAGACACTTATCAACCCACACTTCTTCACTTGATTATAATGAAGCAGTTGTGGAGTCGCTTTATGTAGAAGAAGAGTTGAAAAGGGAATCACTAGCGTCTTTTATGGATGACTACTTCAATAGTGGAACAGTAAAGTATAGTCATCGCGCGCCTGGTGAGGATTGGAACTACTCAAACATTGGAGCAAGTCTAGCAGCATACATCATAGAATTGCAATCAGATATGTCCTTTTCAGCATTCACCCAACAGTATATTTTCGATCCTTTACGAATAGAAAATACCACTTGGTTTGAATCACATTCGGATAGTAACCAGTGGACAACGTACTATGAGATCAAGGAAAAAAAACTGCGTAAAGTCAAAACTAGCGGTGTACAATTGTATCCAAGCAGAGATATGATTACAAATGTTCAAGATTTGACAACTTATTGCCAAGCGATCATAGCCCAAGATCAAAGACTACTTTCCAAAGCCTCATTTGCCACTCTACTTGCTCCGAGTTTATCAAGTAAGGTTAGCAATCAAAGTGTTGACAATCATGGACTCTTCTTCATGATTGATCGCAATCAGTATGGCATTACCTATCAACTTACTGGCATGAACGGAGGGGATAATTGCATCAATACGATGATGTGGTTCGATCCTGTGACCGAGATAGGCTATATCTTTATAGGTAATACAGGCCAAGTAGAAAGCAATCGGGTCGCTCATATTTGGATTTATCGGACACTGGTAAGTCTCGGCGATCATGTGACGTTGGAGCAGTCTATGAAGTATAAATGGCATAATATTTTTAGTCGTCTAAGAGCTGTTTTTTAGCCAAATAGACAATCATTTCAAATAAAATTAGCAATATGAAAATTCAATCATTCAATTTCCCCAAAGTCAGTAAAGCCATCATTATCACTGATGATTTAGGAATTTGATTCGCCAAATTCTATACCTTTTCACTCACAATTCACATAATTATGAGTGTTAGAAAATTCTATTTCCCAAAAGTGAACAACACCAAGGATTTTATGATAGAAGATCAAATCGATAGATTTTAAGGTTTACCATTCCTTTCATTTTTAAATTTTTAATCATGCAAAAGTTTCATTGTATCAAGACCATCTTAAATGGTAGTGACTTCATTGTTGAGGATTTCATTGATGGTGCATAATCATATTTTCACCTTACAAATTAATCATTACGACAACCAATCAAATTATTGAGCTGGCTAGAAGTATTATCGTATAGGATAATATGCTGTATTAGCTTGAATATCAGAATCTCAACTAATTTCTGATCTATAAATTAGGAAAATAATTTTAGAAAGGGGAAGTAACTTTACTTCCTCTTTTTTTATCTGAAAAAGTGATCTTTAATAGGATAAAAGTGAAAGTCCATATTCAAGAATATCGTTGCTCCTAAATGAAGCAAATTCTTCCAAATTTCCCTTTCTTGTTACCAAACGTTTCCTTCCCCCTTCCAAATCGCCTTCCTGCCTGAAAGTAGACTCTAGTCGCTCCTAACTTGCAGTCGAATTGAGTGCTCATCTTTTATTTTATCTAATTTTTAAAAACGATACAGATATGAAATTCTACGGATTATTGCTTTTTGTCATTTTCACCTTTGCCTGTGCAAAAGAAAACGTCGATCCCAACGATGACTTATTTCTTGAAATAGAAGACCTCGCCTTTTTGGGTGGAGACTATGAAGGGACTTTGACTTATTTGGATTTTGAAAGCGATGTGAATGCAAATCTGAATGTTCGTGCAGAATATTACATGGAAAATAACAAATTAAAGTATACCCATTTTGTGGATGAAGGAAATGGAAAAACAGAAAAGAAAAAGGGTTCTTTTTCTATAAAAAACGGCAAAATTAATGGCGCAAAATTGCTCAAACGAACAATGGAACAAAGCAACAATACTTTGACTTTAGTTTATGAGGAAGAAGGCAAAGACGATGGACGAAAGGCAAGACTTCGGCATACCATTATTGGAAATGATGATAGTTTGTTAGTACAGAAGGAAGTGTGTTATGAAGGGGAAGACAATTTCTTTATTAGGAATCGTTTTGACTTTACAAGATCTTAGTCAGCGATCAATCAATAAGATTACTTTAGCCCCAAAAACCTCTTCCTGAACTAGGATATTTTCGAGTCGTAACCGTTCTTCTATCTTTTCATCACCCAAAAGTGCAAGCCTACGACGCGTCAAATTTAAGCCGAAAGATTGATGATTAGTTTGATAAATCGAGGAAGTCTTGCCTTGGTCAAAGCCTTTACCATTATCCGTTACGGTGATTTGTATGAAGTCTTTTAGTGCTTTGAATTCCACTTTGATCTGGCAGCTTTCAGTTGGTTCAGGAAAGGCGTGAATGACTGCATTTTCCAAGATGGGTTGAATCAAAAGAGGAGGTAACTTAGTGGTGAAGATGTCTAGTTGTTTATCTATTTCAAAACTATAATTGAGGCGTCCGTCAAAACGCATTTTTTCCAATTCTAAATAGCTTTGAAGAATTTTTAATTCTTCTTCTAATGTGATATGCTTCAGAGAAGAAACACGCAAAACAGCACGGACCAACATGGAAAATTTAGACAAATAGCGCGTCCCATTAATGCGATCCCCATTGGCGACAAAACCTTGTATGGCATTCAAACAATTGAAAACAAAATGTGGATTCATCTGGGATTGCAAAGCCAGTTGTCTCAATTCATTGAGCTCTTGTTCCACTTGGAGTGCCTGCGCCAAAGCAGTAGTTCGACGACGAAAAATCCAATAAATTAGACTACTCAAAAGTAGGAAAACAGCAATCCGAAAAGCATTAGTCTGCCAAAAAGGAGGAACAATCGTAAACTCTAAATAAGAGGAATTACTCCAATATCCCGCTCGGTTTTTAGCTTGAACCTCGAATTGATAACTGGCTGGATTAAGTTGCAACAGATTAACTTCTGGATTGGGGGAAAGTTGCCAGGTCTGCTCTTTTTGTAGTCGATAGCGATAGACAATTTTCGCATTTTGTCGATAATCTAAGCTCTTGAATTGAATGCTTAAATTGTTCTCTTTGTAACTCAACCGATCCAAGGATAACACAACTTGATTATTGATCGTAATTTGGTCAATAATGGGAGGGAAAGTAGCAGTATCAGCTTGTGAATGTAGGGGAAATTTTACCAACCCTTTCTTCGTAGCTATCCAAATATCCTTTTGAGTTTGTAACAGATCATTGATCTCGTTAGAGGGCAATCCGTCGTAAATTGTGAAAGATTGTACTTGATAGTCAGAAGTATTAATTTTACTTAACCCAGCCAAAGTTCCCACCCAAATATTTTGCTCATCATCAATCATCAAGGACTCTATTTCATTGGCAATCAATCCTTCATTCTCCGTAATTTGATAAAATGAATCGTTTTTCCAGAAAACAACTCCTAAACCTTTTGTACCAATCACAACCGTACTATCCTTTAGTAATTGTAGTTCCTCTACCCTTGTTGCTGAATTATCATAGCCCACTTCAAGCAAGTACAGCTGCTCATTTTTGTACTCATGCAATCCATCATTCCTACCAACCAAGAGGCGACCTTTATAATCTTCCAAAATTGTTTGGGTCCAACCTAATGAATTGGACAATCGTTTGAGTCTTGCAATGCTTTTTTCCTCATTCAAATCTATTTGTAGCATACCATTTTGCCCTAACAAGCAAGCATACAAACGGCTACTATCCCGACTGAAACTTATTTTTCTGACGTTCAAAGTGAGGTGAGGATATTTTTCAAAAGTGAGTTGAGGATTTTGGGCAGTTCCGTATACAGATTGCCGACTTCGTTGCTCTTTTATTCTTCCTCCGTGCCAAAGTGTATTATTTTTAGAGTCATACTGAAGATCAAAAATTGCCTCATCCTGCTGATTAATCAGTTGAACAGTTTCCCCTATTTCAAATATTTCACCGGTTGATAGGCCTACTGTAATCTGTACTCCATCCTTGCTTGCTAAAGCCTTGCAGTTTTCGTTTGCCAAGCCAGAATCTTGCTGATAGACTCGCTTCTCGGGATTTGGAACATAGAAAATTCCATCTTCAATGGTCGCAAACCACAATCCACCACTTCGATCTGCTAAAGTATGCGAAAGAGTATAATTTTCTAAAAAACGAAAGCCTTTCCCTGATCGGAAATCAGAAAGATTAGAGCAATAGAACCCACCAATTTGATGAGCAAAACCTAAGACAATAGCACCAGCAGGGCTAGTACCTAAGTTCTCAAAATTGCTCCGAAGCCTAAAAATGGTATCTAATTGGTAATCTTTAAAAAGATAAAATTGCTCCCCTGCGCTCAACACAAAGTTTTGTTCATCAATTCCAATAGCTCTCCACCACATATTTTGATTGATCAGTGTTTCTGGAATTTTCAAGTGTTGGTAAATACCATTGCGGTATATAGGAATTTGCCGAATCGGCTGATTAGACTTAGATTGTGGGTTTTCAGAGTAACTACACATCAATTGATTCTCAACTTCGTAGAGAAAGTAGCGCGCATTGCTCGTATCTCGAAAAATTTGATGATCGCCAGCCGTATCGATTTTCAAAATTCCTAATCTAGTGTAAACACCATGAAAATTTCCCAAGCTATCTACATAAAATTCATTTGCACCTCTTGATTGCTTTCTGTACTGCTCAATGATACCATTGTAGCGATAGGGATAGATACTATCGCCCTCACAAATGAATATACGATGTCCAATAGTAGACATCCAAATTCGCCCTTTTCGATCTTCTTGTAGATGAAAAACCACATGATCTCCCAGACCTTGTTCTCGCTGAAAATGCTTAAATTCATAGCCATCGAAGCGACAGACCCCATTGTCTGTTGAAATCCAGATATAGCCTTTTTGGTCTTGTAAAAGATCATAAATTTCTGAACTAGGCAGCCCATCATCGATGGTGAAATGGCGATATAGAAAGTTTTGTCCCTGTGCATCAATGAAGGAAGCAAAAAGGAATAAAAAAGTAATGCAGCAAGCGATATTAGGGATGAATAATTCTACGAAGTACCATAACAATCGCATATTCGATCTTTGTAGCCGTATCTTAGTTTTTCGCCTCATTTTTTCAAAATCCTACTCAAAGGATAATTAGTACATCAAACTTCTCTTCATCAATAAGTCTATTAAATCCGCTTTTTTTCTACGCGAAATCGGTATCTCTTCTCCGTCGTTCGTGATGACATAACCACCATCTTTTTTAGAGATTTGATTGATGTATTTCACATTGACAATATGCGATTGGTGGACTCTGAAGAACTCTCCGATGGGAAGAACATTTTCAAATTCTTTGATCGTCTTTGCAAGCGTCACTTTATCTCCATTACTCATAAAAAAAGTGGTATAGCTACGAAAGGACTCTAGACGTACAATTTCTTGCAATTCCAAAAAGAACAAACCCTCGCTGGTCGAAATAGTAATTCGATTTATCTCCTTTTTTTGCAAACTATTCAATAGATATTCAATTCGCTTGACGTCCACTGTTTCCTTCATGGAGCAAACACGTTCTACGATAGCATTCAGCGCGTCAGGATCAATCGGTTTTAATAAATAGTCAATGGCGTGATATTGAAATGCCTTTAAAGCAAATTGGTCATAAGCAGTAGTAAAAACTAACTGGAAATCAATGTATTCTAGCTGATTCAACAGATCAAAACCTGTACCTTTTCCTAAATTAATATCCAAAAAAAGTAAATCCGCTTGCCGCTGTTTTAGTAACTCTAGACCTGTGTGAATAGAGTTGGCTTCTCCAATAATTTGAATATTCTGACAATGTAAATCTATTAAAGCTCGAAGCGTATTTCTTGCCAATTGCTCGTCATCAATGATAATGATTTTAACCATTCTGAATTAATTATGAGAAGCCATAAATAAGCAAAATATAGGCCAAAATCATGCGTATAAACAACAATTTAACGTAGAATTTCAATATTTGGTGAGTGTGCTAAGAAGAACGGTAGTAGAGACATCATTTTTCATTCCTAGACACTTTTTTTATTTTCTAGTTCGCTCGCCGCCCGATGGCAGTGCGAAAGGAAAAAGTGTACATCATTTACTACATTATTCTTGGAATCGAAGCAGCAATAGCAAATTCTGCTTCTTCTTGTCTAATAGCAGCACAATCTCTCCACATGCTCACCACAATTGAGAACTTCTGCTGAACAAACGCACTGTCCATCTCCTTCTATTTATAAATAACAAAACATATGAAATATCTGATAATTGCGGGGGTTCTGATTGGCTTGGCTGCATTGCTGAACTCCTGCGTAGGCGACGCAATCAAAAAACCGACTCGTACATTTGAAGAAGAAGTCTTGTTGAAACACAATTTGAGAGACAACGATTACGAGTTCTTTTTCAACCAAAAAAATCAAGAATGGAAAATCTATCAAGGAAACCATCCCAAGGCAATTGATTGGAGCAAGCCTGTGGCAGTCGTAGAAGGCGATTACATTCAATTGCCAGGCTTAGATAATAGTATTCGCACTTATTTTGGTGTTGTATCAGAACAAGATACGTTCATTCTTTCCGAGCGTCGTATTGCACTAGATGGAGCTTCCAATTTTAGAGATTTGGGCGGTATTCGTACAGAGGAAGGTCGATATGTAAAATGGGGGAAAATTTTCCGTGCCAACCGTTTGTCGGACTTATCAAAAACCGATTTGCGAACCCTGAACTACTTGGGTTTGAAGATCGTTGCAGATTTCAGATACGAAGTGGAGTCTAGGAAGCATCCCGATAAAGTACCCACTGGTGCAAAATATTTTCAATATCCAATTGGCGATAAAGAGGGAACGCGCTATTTAGAGATGAAAACAAAAGTTCGTCAAGGGGCTACTGCACCTGAGGTAAAAGATATGTTCATTGGTATCATGGAAGAATTTGCGGATACAGGAACGGTCTTTTTCCAACCCGTGATTGATCATCTGCTGGCAGAAGAAGTGCCGCTAGTCTTTCATTGCTCAGGTGGAAAAGATCGTACAGGTTATATGTCAGCAATGATTTTGTCGGCATTGGGCGTAGATCGCGAGACGATTATGAATGAATATTTAATGTCCAATTATTACCGCTATCAAGACAACCGAAGTAATTATCGAAAGGGGAGATTGGTAGGCATCGATAAGGAAGTTTTGGCAACTGGCTTTTTGGTAAAAGAAGCCTACATGAATAAGGTTTGGGAAGTAATTGATGAAAAATATGGTGATACGAATCAGTATTTAGAAGAAAAATATAGCTTGACAGCTAAAAAGCGGGAAAAGCTAAAAGAAATGTACACCTACGGGGTGGAGGAATTAGTGCCTTCCATTGCTGCAAAAATAGAATAAGATACGACTATTAAGAGCGATCATAATTGCAGAGCTGCTGCCTGAAAATTTAAGTATTTTAGGCAGCAACTTTACTCGGAATGCTCCACTAAGTTTGTTTACTTTGTTTTCATTCCTTCCAGTTGCCTTGAACGCGCATTACTTTCTCAATCACATCACGCACACAGCCTTTTCCTCCCGTTTTTGGAGAAACGTATTTCGCTACTTGCATCACTTCGGAAGCTGCATCCGCAGGACAAGTTGGCAATCCCACTTTCATCATCACTTCTACATCTGGAACATCGTCCCCCATATATAAAATATCATCTTCTTCTATCTCCCATATCTCAATCAACTCTCTGTAGTCCTCAATTTTTGGATGCGCCTTTGTGTAAACATGAACGATGCCCAATGCTTTTAAACGATCTGCAACACCTTTGGAACTACCGCCAGTGATGATCGCCAATTCATAACCTCTTTTTATCGCCAATTGCAAAGCATAACCATCGCGGGTGTTCATTTTACGTAACATCTCGCCTTTTTCGGTGAGCAGCAATTCCCCCGTAGTTAAAACTCCATCTACATCAAAAATGAAGCCTTGAATATTATTAAATTGTTCTAGTTTATTCATTGTAATAAAAGCATAATTCAACAATCAGATATTCCTGATCTCAGTGACTAAACATCGCAATGTCTTTTGCATACATTCTCAGGATTCAAATATATGACAGAATTATTGAGATGAATAATTTGATTTGTAATTACCGTAAAATTCCTTCCTTTGCAAAATAAAGCGTTCCGCAATGACGCTTATATTGCAGGCAAAAACAAACGGTAGGACAGTAGCTTATTTTTATGCTATTTCAACAACCGTCGTTCTGCCTTTCAAATACCGAAATTTCACATTCCTTATTCACAAAATCTACATTTTAGCTTTGCTTGCTAATATGTTGAAATTAGATATTTGTTTTTGTGAATAACCACTACTATTTTTGGCTGATGAAACAAATTCAAATTACACTTCTTTTTTTAAGTCTATGCACCATTCTCGCAACCGCTCAAGCACCTTCCAATGACGAGTGTAGTAGCGCGATTGATTTAGGTACTGCACCGATTTGTCAACCAGAGGTTGCTTACACAAATATTGATGCTACTACCTCCTACCTTACGAATCCTACGTGTTTTCAAGGAGTACAAAGCAACAGAGATGTTTGGTTTAGCTTTACAACTAATGAGGCTATCGAACTCTACACGATTACGATTCAGGGGTTTGCAACTGGTCCGAATAGTCAAAGAATCGGCAATCCACAAGTAGCCCTTTATAGAGGAAGCTGTAGTGGATTAGGAGAGCTTTTTTGCGGGTCAGCCGAAAATGGTACAGATCAAGTAGAACTCGATTCTATTCCTCTTTTTGCTAATACTACTTACATCCTTAGGGTCAATGATTTCTCTGCGGGAAGTTTGCCCAATGCTGGAGATTTTTCAGTATGCGTAGAAGAATATGTGCCTGCTATTAGGATGGGCGAGACCAGTAATTCTTCGGCTTGCAGCGGAACTGTATTTGATTCTGGCGGAGAAGAAGGCACCTATGGAAATAATGAAAATTTGACTTTCACTATTTGCCCAGAAGTACCGAGCACTTGCATTAATCTGAAAGCCATTAATTATGACATCGAAAAAGGCTTTGATGTGTTGTCTATATACGAAGGCAACAGTAACCAAGCTCCCCTTTTAGCAAGGCTAAGTGATGCTAATTTTGGTACTCCTTTCAATATACAAGCAGAAAGTGAATGTGTAACACTTGAATTTATTTCGGACGGAAATACTAGACGCTCGGGGTTTGAAATAGAATGGGAATGCTCCAACACTTGTGCTCCAACTAGCTTAGATCAAATTACGGAAATATCAACACTACCCTTTTCGGGTAGTTTCAGTTCCTGCGATGTACCAGCCACCTTTGCCTCTACTGCTTGCGGAACGGACGCCTTTCTAAATGGGCCAGAAAAAATATTTACTTTTACTCCACCAAGCACTTTTTGCGCGAAAATAGAAATTTCGGAGACAGAAGATGACGCAGGAATTATAATTCTAGATGGTCTACCTGATGACCCTGATGCACTTTGTATTGCTGAAAGTGGTTTAGGCTTCATCAAATCGGTCGAACTCACAGAAGGAACAACCTATTACATCGTGGTAGCGCAGCCTAATGGTTGTGTCAATTTTGACATCAACATCGAAGAAACAGAATGCCTCAATCCTCCTACCCTACTCAATTCGCTTTGCAACCCATTGAATGGCTGCGATGAAGGAACGCCAGGGGTGCTCACTTTTGAAGATGGATTTCAGGATTTTGAGTTCAGATTTATAGGTATTCCTATTTTTCGCCCCTCCAATTCTGGCTGTTGGCTCGGTGCAGGACTTGAACCTGACTACGTTTGGTTTACTGTGGAAGCACAAGCAGATGGTAAATTTGGATTCATTTTACAAAGCGCAGATAACCCAACCGACATAGATTTTAATGTTTGGGGTCCTTTTTCACAAGAAGACGTGTGCTCCAATAAAAATAGAGTTATTAGAATAATCGAAAATTCTAATCCCATCCGTAGTTCTTTCAGTGACCTAAATACTCCTACAGGACTGGCGGACTTCAACCCGATTACAGAAGAACTAGTGGAAGATGAATTCGATTGCGGAAACATCATTTTCAATCAAGGAGCTGGGGGCGATGGTCTAGTAAGAACTATAGATGTTAGAGAAGGAGAAGTATATCTAGTTCTAGTCAATGATTTTGGAAATCAGATTGAAAACAATAGAATTTTAGTGGACTGGTCACCTTCTGATCCCGAAGTACTTCAGCGTCTGCCAATTACAGTAGAGAGCGAAGACGAAGAAATATGTAGAGGGGAAAGTGTACAGTTGAGTCTGACGGAAGGAATAGAGAATATCACTTGGTCTCCTGCTGGATCTCTTTCTTGCAGCAATTGCCCAAATCCTGTTGCAACGCCAGAAAAGACTACTACTTATAAGGCAACTGTTGAAGGATTTTGTACGATAGATGAAGTAGAGATCACAGTTAGCGTCGTTGGCTTAAATGAACTGGAAGATGTAACGATTTGTGCGGGAGAAGAATTTCAAGTAAATGCAGGTACAGAATTAGAATCAGCAACTTATCGGTGGACCGCCCCTAGAAATGTTTCTTTGAGCTGTACAGATTGTCCGAATCCAGTCATGACTGCTTCTGCAAGAGGCAACTATAATATTCGAGTCGACTTAATATCCGAAGAGTGCTCAACGACGGAACGATTCCGATTATCGGTCTTATCACAAGCAGCGCCAGATTTTGATGTCATTGATGATGTACAAATTTGTGAAGATGAAGTTCCACTTAATCTGGGAGCAGACACCAATTCCGATGAATTCCAATACAATTGGTCGTCCGTACCAGCAGGTTTCACTTCCAACGAACCCAATCCAAGCGTCAGTCCAACTGAGACCACAACTTACTTCGTCGATGTAAGCAGCCCCTCTTGCCCACTCACCTCCATGGATAGTGTAACGGTGGAGGTTTTCAAGAAGCCATTAGTCGAATTTTTGGATGCCCCAACAGAAGCTATTTGCCAAGGTGATGAAATTTTCTTGACCGAAAGTGAATCCGAAGAAGATGTTATCTATCGTTGGGTTGGTCCATCAGGTTCTTTCTCTAATGATACTTTACTCAATACCCGAATTTTCCCGCAACAGACAGGTACATACAGATTCACTGCAACTCGTGGAGCTTGTGAGATCAATGAAACATTTGATTTAACCGTGACTCCAATAGGTATCAACGTACTGAGTACAATTGGGGATGCCGTTCGGGAAGATTTGGATACAGCAAGATTGTGTTTGGGCGATGAAATTATTTTCAATGCAGACCCAAGCTCCACTCGTCCTAATGGAGTGACGATAGATTGGTCACCGAAAGATGGCTCTCTGAGCGATACAGTAGGAATGATGGTCACCGCTCAACCAACTACCTTTACAGACTACATAGCTACAGTAGAAAATATGGGATGCATCGTCATGGATACCGTAACTGTAATTGTAGATTCTCTACCTTTAGATGCCTTACCAATCATGCCGCAAGACACTATGATATGCGAAGGCAATTACGTGTTAATGACTTCTTCCACCTACGAGCCGTTTCTATACCCAGATATTGATTTCATGTGGACGCCAGCTACGGGACAACAAACACCCGATAGCCTGTACAATATGGTAGTGACCCCCGATACGACGACTACCTACTTTAGAGAAACTACCAATGGTGCGTGTAGTGCCTTAGATTCTACAACGATTGTTGTAAATCCTTTGCCCGAAGTAGAAATTCGTCCGCAAAACCCAGCAATCTGTTCTGGAGAAAGTGTGAACTTAGAAGTCGTGCTCCTTAATCCAGAAGAAGTGACCATAGAAAGCTATATGTGGGAACCTATGGAAGGTTTGAGTTGCATGGATTGTGAAAATCCAACCGCATTTATGCCAGGCGGCTATACCGTCATGGTCATGTCTGATAAAATGTGTCCAGGTTCAGCATCCGTAAATATTGCAGCAATAGAAAGTCCAATTATTCAAATTGCCAACGATCAAACCATTTGCGAAGGTGAATCTATACAACTAAATCTCGGTGCAAGTGCTGATGCAACTTATACTTGGGAAAGTAACGATGCGAGCTTCGAAGATACAGACAACCCAACGCCTACCGTAACTCCGCCTGTTGGAACGTTCACTTATACTGTTATAGCAGAAAACGACCAATGCCCTCCTGAAATGGCAAGTGTGACCATTATGGTAGTAAGTGCAGAAGCAGCAGCCTTGGATTTAGATGCAAGCGTAGAAGCAGGTTGTTTAGGGGATGAAGTTACCGTGACCGCAAATGTAAGTGGAAGTGGCGGTACATTTGAATGGGAAAATACAGGAGAGCGAGATGAAAATGTTACGACGTCTTCTATTAATGTTGTCCTAGTTGATAGTTCAAATATAGTAGCAGTGACATTCACAGATGCTAATGAATGTTTTGAAGTTTCAAGGGAAATAGAAATATCAGCTTCCTCTTCTGAAGTAGGAGTACCTAATGCATTCATTCCAGGCAGTAACAATAATGGTGAATTTCGTCTATTCTATGCCAATGCGGATCTCATAGATTTCCAAGTTATGCAAATCTTTGATCGCTGGGGTAACTTAGTTTTTGAAACAGAGCAAATTGGAGTGGGCTGGAATGGCAAACGCAATAATGATGGTGCAGACTTACCTTCCGATACTTATGCTTATCGGATTGTGTACAATGAGACTTGCGGCGAAATGGAAGAAATCACCCTCAATGGCAAAGTTCTTCTCATCCGATAATCATCTTCTTATTACGAATTATATAACAAACGTCGGACTCTTTTGGAAGAGTCCGACGTTTTGCTTTATCCTTGAATTCCTTTTCTTTATCAAGCTATCAAGAATTACTAAAACTGCTCAAGGAACAGTGAAATAATATAATCGGATGCCAAATTTTTTTATTCTATCTTTGATGCTTTCCACTCTTGGAGCAATCGAACACGAAACTAAACTCAGCCTATGCACCATCGAATTGGAAGAAAATTCTGCTCTAATCACTTTTCGATTATTCACAGATGATTTAGCAGAAGTCATCGCCGCACCTTTGCTCGACAACACTGCTGATAAGCAATATGACAATAATGTAATTGATTATTTAAAAGCTCACTTCTCTCTCCACATCAATCAAGAAAAACAACAACTCTTCTTTTTCTCCCGCTCTGCTAATGAAGAAGTTTTTGAAATTAGTTTTCTAGTTTCCAACCTATCGACCATAGAATTAATAGAAATTCATAATAGCATTTTCTTAAAAACCTTTGAAAAACAAAAAAACTTGGTGAAGTTGGAAAATGGGAAAGCCAACCAAAGTTTTTTTTTCGATCAACAGAAACAAGTCCTCAAAATAGAAGCAAGTGAATTATGGAAATAGAATGAACCTTTTCCAAATTGTATCTTCCCCAAAACAAGAAATGTATAACATATTGATCTTCAAACCGTTGAACTATAAAATCAAAAGTCATTTTTATACATTTTTCTAATTGTGTAAAACTTTCCTTACCTTGCATTATAATTTTTACAATTATATTTCTACAAAGTGTTGTTAAAGGTGGATTGAATCTCCAACATTAATAGTACAATTTAATTTGTAAGAAATAAGAAGTGATCATAATTTTAAGGTAATGAAAGAGGCAAGCTGTTGGTCAGCTTGCTTTTTTTGTAAAAGGATGCCCCTTTTTTCCTTCCTTTTAATCATTTCTCAAAATTAGCATTCATTTATTATGAATTTAATATATATTTGCCCTGCATGATTTTCGAAGATACCTGTTTTGTTTAGGTCATTACGAAAAGGCAAAGCAAACTTCCCTACCGATTATAGACAGTCTCTCCTTCGAGACGCTTTCATTATTACTTAGAACTTTTTTTCGATTTTTCTGTCGCTAGATAGTGCGATATTGTGACCGTCTATATTCTTTTACCATGATGAAAATCTACTCTATATTAATTTTTCTATTTGGGTGTATGTTGCTCAATGCCCAACAATCCACCAATTACGAGCTATGGAGGGCAGCCGTTCAAAAGCATAAAGAAGCAGGCACTTTTCAAGGCTTTCATGGCGATGACGACTTTGAGGACGGTCTCAAAAGATTAGAAAAAAATGGTGCAACTTGTCCCGAAGTAGATCAAGGTTTTGGTACACCAGGTTGGTCGCCAAGCAGTAGCATTGAAACGGACAATGCTGATCCAGCATGTAATTTGCCTAATGATGTAGTAGAATGCAACGGAGGAAAATACAGAGTCGCGTTTCGTAATATCATTTTTGAGTGCCCCAACTGGCAAGGAGAAAATTACCTAGAATCTGGAAGTGGTTTCCGCTCCTTGACGAATGAAGATTTAGACGCGCGCTTCGCGCAACTGAATGCTGTCCTAGCCAACGCAAATATAGAATTAGTAGAAGTGGAGCGCAGTCGAATTACGGATTGTGATATGTATGATTTCTATTTCAAAAGATGGGGAAAAGATCCCAATAGTGGCTTCAACGATGGCGTGAATGATGAAGATCAGATCAATAATTTTGACGAAACCAACGTACTAAACTTATACTGGGTCGGTGGCTTCAACAACAATCATGGTTGCTGCGGACCACAAGGTTTTATTGATAAACTCCCCACTCCACTCGATTACGGTGTTATGCGTTACAGCGCTGCCATGAACGAATCCTCTATGGAACACGATGTTGCTCATTTCTTTGGCATCTATCATCCACACTGGGATTTAGCAGCACACGAAAATGTAAAAGTAGGCTATCCCGACGGTGAATTAGATAACAGTGATTGTAGAACACATGGCGATGGCGTTTGTGATACTTGGCCAGGCGCAGCTTTGGAGTACAAATGCGATCAGAATTGTCAAAATGGAACAGATAAATATTGCTACCAAGGCGATAACTGTAGTTTCAATATGGCAAATTACGAATGTGTGAATGGTCATCAATTGCAAATTCACCCCGATGAAGGAACTCAGATTGATGATTATACCTCTACGATTTTATCCTACAATTATGCCACGTACAACTCCGATGAATGCCGACAAAACTTCACGCCTTGCCAATACTATAAGATGAATCTGATTGCAAGGTCGTGTCGTAGTCATTTGTGCATTCAAGAATACGATCAATACTTCTACAACCAAGCAGACTATGAGAAAGAAATAAGCGACGGTGACGCTATCCCAACTTTTATTGCGGGTCGTACGCACACTACTTTCGATGGCTCTACTTACGATGTAGACTGCTTCAACTGGTATTTGAATGAGGACGACCTCGATGCGCAAGCTGTCGTCCGCAATTCAAATTCATTTGACCCAACTCCTTATGTCAATGGCGAAGGTACCTATACCTTTTATATGGCAGAGGTGAATGCACTAAACGATCCTCCTTGTAAACTGCCAGTGCAGTTGGTAGTTGGAGAAGGCACAGTTGGTGGAAATGAGTGCAGCAATCCATTGCCTGGAAGTACAGTTGGAACAACAGATCGCACTTTTACTGATGCAACAAATACTTTAGCCTTAGAAACAACTGGTGCAACTTTGACTGGACAGCAAGAAATATTATGGTGGATTACTAGAAGTCAATCTGCAAAAGATAACATCAATAGCGAATCTTCTTTGGAGAGCCGCTTAGGAGATGCCGACATCAACCCAGAAAACGATGGTAGTGCAATCACTGGAAATGCAAGTGTTATCTTTTCTCAAAGTGAAATTCAAGATGGCGCATTAATTGATTGTGCCAATCTGGCGAGCGGAGAAGATTATTACGCAACACCTTTTGTAGGAACAATCACAGAGACAACAACTGGCGGCGGTAGTGGAAACGGAGGAAATAGTAGTGGTGGAAATGGAAGCAGTTGTTCAGGAGATTTCAACTACGCCAGTTCTAAACACAAAGGGGATCCTTTACGTGTGGCGATTATGCCAAGTAATACTTTGAGTTGCGCTACTAATGATCCACCAGCCTATGAACTCACTGTAAATGTAAGTGGCTACAATGGTTCTACGGATAACTTCAGAATGTACATCGTTCACTCCACGAGCAAATCTTTAGTCAAACTCATCAAAGGTGGTGGGAATGGAACTTCTATTTTTACAGAAGCGGATTTAGATGGTTATGATCCTAATTCAGAAGGTTTGCGAGTAGCGGTATTAGAAGAAAATGGAGACGCTGGTAAAAATGTAGAGTTAGATGTTAGCTTAGATATTACTTACGGTGGCGGCGGAACAGATGATGGTGGCGATGATGAACCTATTGTTACAGAAATTAGTATAGACGCAGATTACTCTAACTGTTTGTTTGGCACTCCTGTTGCTTTCCGTTGCGCAAATGATTTAGGAAATAACAGCATCGAAGGACGCTTTGCAAGCATTCAAAAAAATATATCTGTATATCCCTCTCCTAACAATGGAGATCAAATCAATCTAGCTTTGACTATTACACGAACTGCTGATCTTCATATTGAAATACACGATGTGAACGGCAGATTAATTACACAGATGCAAAGATCTGCCGTCATTGGTACAAACCAATTCATTTTGGACTTGCCCAATTTAACCGATGGCATATATTTGTTGAAAACGACGCAAAATGGAAAGGTAGAACACATTCGCTTTTCTGTGGCGCGTTAACGTTGGATTGAAGCGGCTCTCTCAAGGGAGTCGCTTCAACTTTTCTTTCCAAGGAATATCCTCGGCTGCTTAGCGCACCGAAATAAAAATAAGTGAAAAGTGTCAGCTAGAGGATACAAAAATATTGCATTCAAGGCTTTTGTTCTATCACTCTCTGTATGATATTATACTAATAATAAGGCTTCAACATCCAATACAAAATCGGACCAGTCACCGCAACGTATAACCAAAGTGGATAAACCCAGCGCGCAATTTTTCGATGCTTAGCGAATTGATTCGTATACGCACGAACAAAGGTAAATAAGATGAAAGGAAAAATGACCGCAGCCAATACAATATGCGTTAGCAGAAGTACCAAATAAACTGTTCGCATCCCACCAATTTGAGCTTTTTCGCTTTCGTCCAATACGCCATTGCTATTCAAATCACCATAAATGGTTGGATCGCTCGTGAAATGGTAAGCGACGTAGGAAAGCAGAAAAACAGCGGAAAGGACTAAAGCAGTCGTCATCATATTTCGATGGGCTACAAATTTTCGTTGCTTGATAAAAATCAGCGCAATAATTAAAGCAATTGCCGTCAGCGCATTTACAGTTGCGTGGAAAGGTACTAAAAAGTGTAAATTCCAACCTTCTGGCAAATCAATGCTCACACGTCTCATTAGACCTATCAACACCAAAACCACAACCGTTACAATCCAAGCAAAAACATTCAAACGTTTTGCTAAGTCAGCCTTAGCAGATTGTTGTAAAAAACTAGAATTATCCATCAATATTAAAATCGTATACTTTATCAAATAATGAGCTCATACTCTCCATTTTAAACTACTTCTCCTCTTTCCTTTTAAAGACTAAATCACCACGTCGCATCAAAGGCATGACGAACATGGCAATGTGTTTTGCCATTTCCGCGATTTCTACGTCATTATTCGTATCATAGTAATTGCGCACCACACCGAAAGTATCAATCAAGGCTAGATGTTGCTCGCTCTTTTCTTTGAACATCTCATCAAAATCAGGCTGACCACTAATGAAATACCACTGACTCAATGTGTCTTTCATCACAGAAGCCAGATAATTATTAATTGCACTACTATCGTACTCTTCTACATAAGTCACCGTCGCCATCTTCATAGAGGCACCAAATTCTTCAAATAAGCCTTCCGACTCTCGAATAATTGGGTTGTCTTTAGAAAACCTTTTTACCTTTCCCAAAACAGCGTAGCCGCCTTGCAAGTCGGCTTTAGAAAGCATTCCTTTCTGCGAAGGCGACTGAAATTCAGGTAATGGAATCTCATATCTCATTTGATCTAATGCTCCTTTACGCTCTTTGTAACCTTCATTTAAGTAATACCAAGAACCTAATGGGAAACCAATCAGCATGATTCCTAAGGCAATAAATTGGATTATTTTTCTAAAATTCATTGAGTAGTATTTGTGATTTTTGTATGATTAAAACAAGCCCAACATAAGATGGTTGCAAAAGAAAAGGCGAGCTGTAAAGCCCGCCTTTTCTTTTACAAATATTTGATAAAATACTAAGTTTGAAAGTGCCTATCCTTTCCAATCGTAGATTTCTTTTTCTAGCAGCATTCCTTGCTGTCCAGCTTCATCAACTTGCATTTCATTTTTATCCTTGATTTGCTCTCTCCTATCTTTCCAAGCATTTCCTTCTTGAAAAAATGCAATGATTGCCCAAATTAGAAGAGCAGCAGGCAGCAATACGCTTGTGCGCAATCCTTTTACCTCGCTTCCCAGGTGCATAAATTCATAGATAATAAACTTCGCCTTATATATGGATAAACCGACAATCAATAGAGCAGCTAGAGCAACTAGCCATCTAAGATTCGCTACACTTTCGATGATATGCCCCTTTCCAAACAGAGAGATTACCACCTCCACTAGGGTTACTACAAGAAGAATCCAAAATCCTCTAAAGACGTGTTTTTTTGCATCTTCGTATGATAAATGACTCATTTCTTTACTTTTTCTTTTAAAGAATTAATTAATTTGATCACTGAGTACTAAAGTAGGTAGAATACTAAGAATACAAATACCCAAACTAAATCTACGAAGTGCCAGTACAATCCTATTTTTTCCACCATCTCATAACCATTCTTGCGCTGTACATATAATCCACTCGCTACATTCACCGTGATGATAATCAAAAATAGTACTCCTGAAAATACGTGGAAACCATGGAAACCTGTAATGAAGAAGAATAGAGCACCAAAGGCTTTAGGTCCAAATTCTTGAACACCAGCTTCTCCACTGCTAGCAACAAACTTTCTCTGGATGAAACCTTTCTCATCTAAGCGGAAACCAGGAAAATCTATTCCACCCTCAGGAATATTGTCCACATCTATCCCGCGTTGTGTGATCATCGCATCTGCTTCATATAGAAAAGTCTGTTCAGCAGTCATATTATCTGTCTGCTCAGAATGTCCCGCAGTGTGGATTAAGTAACTATCTCCTTCTTCGAAGGTATCTTCTGCTGCACTACTCGGTTGACCATTAGCCATGTAGTAGGTCCCTTCCTCGGTATGCGTTCCGAAAGGATCAGTACGGATACCCATGTGCTCATGCGTAATCAAGTTTGCCCACTCCCAAGCCTGGCAACTTAAGAATCCAGCACCTCCGATAACTGTTAGAACCATCCAGAATACGACCCCGTTTTTGTTTTCGCGATGCCCTTCTTGCACTGCCCGAACCATCGTCACAGAGCTTACGATCAACAAGAAAGACATGAAAGTTACAAAAATTAAGGGCGCACTTTCTCCTGGGAATAGTTTATGCAGACCGAAAGGTGCGGTAGAGAAAACAAAATCGGGAACTGGCCAAGTGGGCATACTAAATCTAAGTGCCCCGTAGGCAATCAAGAAGCCTGCAAAAGTGAAGGCATCTGATAGCAAGAAGTACCACATCATCAGCTTACCATAACTGGCTTTGAACGGTTTTTCTTCACCGCCGTCCCAGCCTTGCTGATATTCGTGATGCTCGTCGTGCATTTCGTCGTGCTCGATTAATGTTGTTTCTGTTGCCATAGTTTTTTATTTGCTTTGGCTATCACCCAGTACCGATTGGCACTGGTTTTTAGCTTTAATAGCCGAAAAATTTGTGTCGCTTTGCTTCCTTTTTAGTGAAAAACTGCAAACTAATCGCTAATCATTTTTTTGTCACTACAAAGTAAAGAACACTATCAGATATATCCAAAGAATATCTACAAAGTGCCAATAAATTAGCGTTAAATCAAAGCGCAGTTTCCTAGCTTTCGTTACTTTATGGGGTAACATGAACGCGTGAATCATTGCGATCGTCAAAACAGCCAATCCCCCGATAATATGTGCCGCGTGAACACCTGATATCACATAGACAAAAGAACCCGATGGGTTTCCAGTCAGCTCCACTCCAATAGCCTCCAGTGCCAACCATCCTTGATATTGCAGTACAACGAATGCAATACCCAATACAAAAGTGACCCCTAAAAGTGACCGATATAACGTGGTGTTTCCTTTTCTAAAATTACGACGAGAAAGGTGGAGAGTAATACTACTCGCCAATAATACGATCGTATTGTACCAAAATATATCAGGCAAACGGAACTCTAGCCAATTACCTGCTGCTTGTCTCACTACATAGGCACTCGTAAACGCTGCAAACATCATCATTATGCTTGCACAAGCCACTAAAAGTGCAAATATCTGAGACGGAATCTTACTCCTCGATTGTTCTTGTGCCACAGTTAGATTCATTATTAATTAATTTTTGTTAGTGTTGAGATCAATAAGGTTGTAGGCTGTTTAAATTTTTATGTTTGAATGTTTATAGTTTATCAAAAAAGTATATGATTAACACGAGCGGAATGTAGAAAAAAGAACTGAACATCAATCGCAAAGCAGACTTACGATCAAACTTTTGGTAAAAATTCCAAGCAAAGTAACTAAAAACTATGCTCAAAATCATCACAACGATCATGGATACCACTCCTGTTTCACCCAGATAGAATGGGATTGCTGCAATTGGAATTAGTAATAAAGCAAATATAAGTGCCTGTATTCCGATGTTTTTACTTGCTTTTCCATTTTCTTCTGGAATAAACTTGTAGCCTGCTTTATGATAATCTTCAAACCCTAACCAAGCAATAGACCAAAAATGAGTGTATTGCCAAAGAAACTGGATACCAAAAAGTGTGAGACCTAGCCAAGTGACTTTTCCTTCAGCTGCTACACAACCAATTAGAGTGGGTAGAGCTCCTGCAATCGCACCAACTGTCACAGCCGACGAGTTGTAACGCTTCATTGGCGTATACATAAAGGCGTAACTCACCAATGCAATTGTTCCGAGCAGAGATGTCGCTGGATTGAATAGTGCTAAAAATGTAATCCCAACTAAACTCATCAATCCTGCCAGTAAAACTGCATTTGAGATATCCATTCTTCCACTCGCCAGAGGACGATCAGAAGTTCGCTTCATCAGTTTATCAAAGTCCCTCTCTAGCACTTCATTAAGTACGTTTGCTGCTGCCGTTACAAAAAATCCACCAATTGCTAAAACAATGATGTTCAAAACAACCAGCGAACCATTTACAGCGATCATGTATGCCATAACAGACGAGAAGACTACCGTTGCCGATAACCTTGTCTTTACCAGTGCGTTGAAATCTGCCCATTTTTGGGAAAAGCTGCCAGTATATGCTGTTGTTCTACTCAATCTTCTCTCTTATTCTATATAGAAAGATAGCAGCAAGATGATTTACTGCTACCTTTCGCTTGTCTTATCAAAAAAGTGATGTTATTCCTTAATCCAGTATTAATGCGCGTGCTTTTTCTCCTCTTCCGTCATAGGCTCAATCTGTGAAACAAAATCACTTCCATCTTCACGCGTACCGTAATCGTAAGCCCATCTTTGAACAGCGGGGATATTCCCTTCCCAATTACCGTGACCAGGATTGATCGGAGTAGTCCATTCCAAAGTTGTTGCTTTCCATGGGTTCTTATCCTCTACTTTCTTACCATACCAGATACTGTAGAAGAAGTTGATGACTAGCAATAATTGGAAACCAAAAGTAACGATCGCTGCTACTGTAATGAACTGATTCATTCCTGCGAATAGCTCAAAAGTCTCGTATCCATCGAATCTAGCGTAACGACGTGGAACACCTGCTAACCCTAAATAATGCATTGGCCAGAATATAGCGTAAGCCCCGACAATTGTACCCCAGAAGTGTATCTTACCAAGCGTGTCGTTCATAAAACGACCAAACATCTTGGGAAACCAGTGATAAACTCCCGCATACATCCCAAAGAATGCTGCAATCCCCATCACGATGTGAAAGTGTGCAACAACGAAATATGTATCGTGCAATTGGATATCTATCGCAGAATTACCTAGGAAAAGTCCTGTCAATCCACCAGAGATGAACATTGAAACGAAACCAATAGCAAATAAACTTGCTGAATTGAATCGAATATTTCCTCGATAGAGTGTCGTAATCCAGTTAAATACTTTTACCGCAGATGGTACTGCAATAATCAAGGTGAAGATTACGAAGAAATTAGAAATAAATGGATTTACCCCTGACATAAACATATGGTGTGCCCATACTAAGAAGGACAAGAATGCAATTGCCAAGATAGAATAAACCATTGCTTTGTACCCAAAAATTGGTTTACGAGCATGTACAGATAAAACCTCTGATACGATACCCATCGCGGGGAGTATGATAATATACACCTCTGGATGCCCTAAAAACCAGAACAAATGCTGATACAAAATTGGGCTACCACCAACGTGCTCCAGTGCTTGACCACCAATGAATATTTCACTTAAGTAGAAACTCGTTCCTAGACCTCTATCAAACATCAATAATAAGAAACAAGAAACCAATACGGGGAAGGACAAGAGTCCAATAATTGCGGTCACAAAGAATGCCCAAATAGTTAACGGCATTCTCCACATACTCATTCCCCTAGTACGCAAGTTTAGTACAGTTGTAATATAATTAATACCACCTAGTAGGACTGAAACGACAAACAAGACGAGGCTGACCGTCCACAATGTCATTCCAGCTCCTGAACCCGTAGAGGCTTCAGGCAGCGCACTTAGCGGAGGGTAGGCGACCCAACCACCCGCAAAAGGTCCTGTACTTAGGAATAATGAATAAAACATCACTACTCCCGATAAGAAAAAGAACCAGTAGGATAGCATATTCAAAAGCGGTGAAGCCATATCTCTAGCCCCCAGCTGCAATGGAATAAGTAAATTGGAGAACGTTCCACTTAAACCTGCCGTCAATACAAAGAACACCAATATTGTTCCGTGCATCGTCACCAAAGCATAATAGAACTGTGGATCTAATGTACCAATACCATCTGCATTAACATTAATCCATTTACCTAACAGTGGCTTTAACCAAGCGATGTTCTCTTCTGGAAACCCCAATTGTAAGCGGAAAACCAAAGACATCAAACCAGCAATGATCGCCCAAATCATACCCGTAATCAAAAACTGACGAGCAATAATTTTATGATCCTGGCTAAAGATGTACTTAGTAATAAAATTAGACTGATACTTATCGCCATGGTGATGATCATGAAAGTTATCATCAAAGCCTAAGTACTGTATCAGCTTTTCTTC
>JBCDFY010000104.1:0-24300 GCA_039176995.1 Bacteroidota bacterium | reverse complement strand
CTGCCGCCTGTCAAAAGTGAGCAGGTTTAAAGTGCTTGAGCCGTATGCTGGGAAACTCGCTTGTACGGTTCTGAGGGGAGAAGGGAGGAGCAATCCTCCTGACTTACCCGAATAATGCGAAGGGTAGTGTTTGGCAAGTCTTTGACTTATATTGTTATACTATTCTAGTCAGAGACTAGTTGATGTGACGTTACGCATTTTAAATGCTAACGAGCAAGAACATATAGTGCGAGCGGGCTTTTGTATTTTTGAGCAAAAAGGGATGAGCGTAAGTGCGACAAGGTGACACGCCTTGCCGATCGGGGGAAGACCACTCAACCATGAAATCATTTTACAGTCCGACATTCCCAAACTCCCTACGCTCTAACAACTTCACTAATTTAGCATTATTCAAACCTGCTTTTATGGCTTGCAGTTGGCGGTCTTTATGCAAGTCGGTACCAATCAAATCCACTAAATCTTCCTTGACCAAGCGCATCGCATTTTGCTGTATTGGTTTACCATAGTAACCTAATAGCGATAAGATATTCATCTGCAAAAGACAACCGCGATCTTTGAACTGCTCGTATTTCTCGAATTCCTGAGCGTAATAAATATAGCGTTCAGGATGTGCTAAGATTGGATTGTAGCCTTTGGAACGCAATTGGAAGATATAGTCGAAAACTTTGGGCGTTTCATAATAAAAAGACATTTCTACCAATACATTATTATTACCAAAAGTGAGAATATCATCCGCTTTCACCAATTGCTCGAAGTGTTCGTCTAGGAAATATTCTGCTGCGGCTTCGATTTCAATTTGGATACCAACTTCCTGTAAATGCCTTTTCAGTTTTTCCAAGCCAGAGCGAATAATACCACTTGTGTTGGGATAGTATTCTTGATAGATGTGTGGCGTAGTAATGATTTTTTCATAGCCCATTTCCATCAATCCACGAATTAAATGGACGGATTCTTCGATATTTTGCGCGCCATCATCTATGCCTGGAATAAGGTGAGAGTGCATGTCGGTTTTGACACTAGCAAAGTCGGTGGAGCGATTTTTTTTGAAGAAGTTGAACATGGTGACTATATTCTAATAACAGACGTGGAATGACAGATGACTCAAAAGATTCTCTCTCGCATTGTATGTGTCTCAAACTACACAAAGTTTTGAATTTACTGAACAGTACTCTATCTAAAAGCTCGTAATGTGGATTTGGATGGACATCAAGTCCATCCAAATCCATCAAGGTTTACAAAGGGTGAAAAATGGCTTTTCAGCCATTTTTCACCCTTTGTAAACCTTGGTCAAATAAATCGGGTTCGATGCCCGATTTATTTGAAAGAAGCAGAGAGATGAACTTATAATTCTATTTAATTTTCATCAAAAGCACAATTCAAGATACATAACTTGCGTCTGTAATTCTATCGCCTATAAAGTTGCTTGTCTAATTTTCAATAATTTTTCTAGCATCGGTTCGAGGCGATCCAAAGGTAACATATTTGCAGCATCCGATTGTGCTTCTTGTGGTCGAGGATACGTTTCCATAAACAGTCCATCTGCGCCTACGGCGATTCCTGCTTTAGCGATGGTCTCTATAAGTGCAGGTTTTCCGCCCGTTACGCCACTTGCCTGATTCGGTTGCTGCAAAGAATGCGTACAATCTAATACGACTTTTTTACCAAAAGTTTGCATTTGGGGAATACCTCTAAAGTCCACTACTAAGTCTTGATAGCCAAAAGTCGTACCACGCTCTATCAAAAATACTTTTTCGTTACCCGATTCTACTACTTTATCGATGGCAAATTGCATGGAAGCCGCACTCATAAATTGCCCTTTTTTAATGCTAACGACCTTACCCGTTTTGGCGGCGGCGACCAACAAACTCGTTTGCCGACACAAAAATGCAGGAATTTGTAGTACATCCACGTATTCCGCTGCCATCGCTGCTTCTTCATCTGAATGAATATCGGTGGTGACTGACACATCAAAAGCTTCGCTCACTTTTCGCAGAATTTTCAAGGCTTTTTCATCTCCAATGCCTGTAAAAGAATCCAAACGAGAGCGATTGGCTTTGCGATAAGAACCTTTGAAAATGTAGGGAATTTGCAAACGATTGGTGATTTCGACCACGCGCTCTGCAATTTCCATGGCAATCGTTTCGCCTTCAATGGCACAAGGCCCTGCAATGAGGAAGAAGTTATTAGAGTTGGTATGCTTGAGTTTAGATAAATAGTCTTTCATTATTTAATTGCTTGGTTTGAGATGGTTTGAAATTGTTCGATAGTTGTTTGATAGCAAAGCAGTCTGAGAGTGAAACGATCTCGCTTCTCGCAGCAAAGCAGTCTGAAAATCTAATTCCTCAATGCCATTTCAATTTGCTGCAAATGATGCTCATTGTGCCAAACCACTTTATCAAATTCCTCTTTCACGATGCGCAAACCCGTCTCGCTGTGGACATATTGATTGTCGCCTCGCAATTCGTAAAACTGTTCTGCTAAGTGCAAGATGCTCGCTCGCGTAGCTTTCAGTAAATTTTTGCTCACCTCCATTGGTCGAGTCGCATAGTCTAAATTATTTGCCCAGCTATCTTGATGAAAACCATACACCACTTGCCCTGGGTGTGCCAAACCTCTACAAATGCGCTCCCGCAAGACCATTTCTGCGTCGGTGATATGATGTAGGAGTTGTCGAATCGTCCATTTTTCAGGTGCGTAGGACTTTGCTAACTCTTCTTCTCGAAGATTAAAATGAGGCAGTGTTGTTTCTAGGGTGCGTTGTAAATCATTGATTATATTACTCATATTAGATTTGAGTTTTAGGATTTAAGGCAAGCGTACTTTGTCGTGGTTTTTCTTAAAAAAGCTGAACAATGCACTCAAAAAGGAGCATCTTCGGTCAAGCGTTGTAAGAAATAACTAAACAAATCAGGTTTTAAGGCAATAGCAAAAACAAACCCAAAAATCGCACCATATAAGTGTGCATCGTGATCAATCATATCGTTTTGATTTTTGCTTGCCCAAGTGGAATAACCGACGTATAGAACAGCAGCTAAAATAGCAGGACAAGGAATTATAAAAAATAGGAGGAGCGTTGACCAAGGATTGAATAAAATAAATACAAAAAGAATAGCAGAAACTGCACCCGATGCACCAACACTCGCAAAACTTGGATTATTTTGATGTTTGACGTAAGTAGGAACATCACCCACTAAAATGGCTAACAAATAGAGCAGTAAGTAATTAATTCGCCCCATTGTTCCACCAAAAACTTGGGTAAAGTAAGTCTCTACTGCTTCCCCAAAAATGTACAACACATACATATTTAAGATCAAGTGCATCAAACTCCCATGCACAAAACCCGAGGTGATGAAGCGATAATACTCTTTTTCCTTACTTTCTGTGTAGGGCGAATGCTTTAATTGTTCCAACATCGCACGGTTGTTGAGCGCTTGATAGGAAATGAGGCAAGTGATGACGATGATAGCTAAAGTGATGCTCATTTTTTTGTTGATTTGTTTAGTTGTTGAATCGTTAATTTGAGGAAGCGATCACAACAAACTTACCACCCTTACTTTCTTAGTGGCTCAAATAAGAGAAAGCAAAAATTGAACAATTGCGCAAGAATTGCAAATTTCTCACCTGACACTTTCCAAATTAAAGCAGTCTTACAGAACACTGATTTTAGAGTTAATCAAGCGTTTGAGATCACAAACTCCCTCGCCAACTGCGCATAATATTCCCAGAGTTTAAAATGCTCGAATGGAATTTGTACCCAATTTCCCATTGGTTTGCTGTTCTTTTTTGGATTAAAAAGACTTGCCCCTTCCAAGGCAAGTGCTTCTTGATGTACTTCTCCGAACAATTTACACACCAATTCTTCCTCATAGAACAGCATAAAAGGTCTACGATTAATGCTGTAGCATTCCACACCAAACATATTGCTGCGTTTACTATTGGGAATCGCTTGCCCAACCAATTCAAAAGCTTCTTTTGCCGTCATTTCCTACCAATTTTGTGTTTTATAATGATGTCTCTCGTGCACAATTTTTCCGTCTTTCCAACGCTGAACCGAAACTTGCCGAAAATCTCGGTGTCCCCAATCTTTATGGTCGAATTGATAGTGCCACTCTGTTACAGAAATATCATCTGAAATGATGACTTGAAGTGGTGTTGCAGATTCATTTGTAATCGAATCCAAAAAATGCTGCATAGCATTTCGATGTGCTACTAAACCAATAGTTGGTGCATTCTCGTTTTCGTGTTTTATCAATTCCTCGTGATAAAATTGTTGTTGTGCTTTTTCATACTCAAAATTTTGAATGAGTTGATTAAAAGCCGTAATAGTTGCTTGATCCATTTTGATTAATTTCTATGATTCAGATAATCCAGTTCCTCTTAAATCCTTTGCCATCAAGACAGCATAGAGCAAAGCTGCGCCCGCCATACAAGTATCTCTAAATGTGGCAATGACCCCTAGAAAATCGCCTGAGATTGCTTTCGGAATATGAATGGTAAAAACAAAAATGAGTAGCAATATCGCCAACAACACAGAAGCAAGTCCATCCAATTTTTTGATGATCGCACTGACAGTGAATGCGAACAGACACACGCCTAAAAGGTAAACCCAAAATGCAGGAGCAGGTAGCCAAGTTGGTAAATAAGGCAAACTAAATTCAATTGGTTCGAAGTGTAAAAATCCAAAAGCTGCAAAGGGTAAAATGAAGAGCCATTTTCCTAAATTCTTTACAAAGTTCATTATTCAAGTATTTGATTAAATAATGATGCAAAGATCGGAGGCAGAAGAATGGAAAGTTTTGACCTAAGTCAAAGTTTTGCCTTCAGGCGGCTTAAAGTGGATTCGGAAAGTCCTAAATAAGAAGCAATGAGACGATTGGAAAGCCGAGTGAAGATTAGAGGATGCTTGTTGAGCAACCATTTCAGGCGATCTAAAGCATCCATTGCCATCAGGCTTTGAATGCGCTCAATGGATTTAGTGTAAGATTCTTCGAGTAGTTCTGTATAAATAGATTCAAATTCAGGCACTTGTTTGGATAATGCTCGAAATTGGAGACGATCTATGGCTAATAATTCACTAGCTTCCACAGCAACTATTCGTTCGTTGGAAGGCTGTTGGTTAATAAAGCTGTGCATCACCGTTCTATTCTTGCTCGAAGGCTAGATTGGTGGTACTTTCCTCGAAATTAATGTTGTGCGTCGTTACTTTTAGGCATCCTTTTGCAATAAAATAACAATGCCGGCAAACTTGATTAACTTCTACCAAGACTTCATTTTTCTTGACTTGCTTTTCCTTAAAATGACTTAACACCAGATCAAGGTTTTCAGGTCTCTTTCCCAAGCGTTCTACAATGTGTTCTTCTAGTTTCTTTTTCATTTTAACAATTATTCATTCTGCAAAGCAACTTTATCAAAGATAAGGAGTTAAAGAAATTGTGAACAAAATAGAAATTTATCAATACGTTAATTTCTTTTGTAAAATCCCCCAATCTCATTCAACAAGCTAACAATTATTACCCTTCTTTCTAGCTGCTAGGCAACTTTAACTCAAAGCATTCGTACATTTCTAAGGGAATCTACCCTGTCACTTTTTTGTGATTTATGAGTCAAAATTAAAAAGTTTACAAACCGATTCTTCACGCATTGAACATGAAACTATATTTTTACATTGCCGCATTGGTAATTTTTTCCGTCTGCTCTCAATCTTGTACAGATGCTGGTCATCACCATTCTGGACCAGCAGAGTACGTATCTCATAGCCGTGCTAATGAAAAACACCTTCGCGCAGGACTAAAAGAGTTGAAAGCATTCCGCACTGTTTACAAAGATCAATGGACGAGTGCACCGACCGCTTTTCCATACTCGGACTATCATTTGGTTAGAGTTTTTCCATTGGATTGTTCGGACAATTGCTTCAAACCTGAGTTCACGCAACGCACCAATGAAGGTCTAGTCATCAGCGAAGAACACTTTCAGGAACTGTTATCTATTTTGGAAAATCCAAAGTCTTACAGTAATAGTATTACGGAACTTTATGCGCCTAAAATAGGCTTAGTACTCTATGATGCGCAGGACGTTCCAACAGAATATATGAGTATTTCCTTGGAGTACAATTCTTGCCAGAGTTTTCCAGGAAAGATTCAAGTGAACAAGAAAAAACAAGGATTTTCTAAAACTGCTCGCCAACAATTACGCACTTTATTTCAAGAATGGGGCATTGATTATTACGGTTTTTCTGAAGAATGGGACGATGAGGCTGCTTATCAGAAGTATTTGGAAGTGATGAAGGAAGAGACGAATGAGGTGAACTATACGATATAATCATACCTAATTTAATCTACTTTAACTTGAGTAAGATAGCTATAATAATAGTATTTCTAGTCACCTCTTGGAATATCATTCTTGCACAAGATAGTATTTCTGCAAGAGATATTGTTCAACGTTATATTGAAGCAATAGGTGGATTTGATAAGATCGAAAGTGTTCATTCTCTTGAAAAAATTGAAACAGAATCTTACAGAGGGCAACAATCAATAATTAATATAAAAGCTAGAATAGATGGCTATTTTTTATTAGAAAAAAATGCTCCTCTTGATCAAGCAAAAGCCATAGTAAAAGAAGGAGAAGGAGTTAATATTACCCCTGAAGGAATATTCAGCATGTCACCTGTACAAGTTGTTCGCTACCAAGAAGATGCTGGTATCTTCCCTGAATTTTTTTATCTGAAAAATGATTATCCATTATCTTTTCATGGCATCTATAATTTAGATGGAGAAACTCCCTGTTACGAAATTGGAATTATGCTTCCCGATAGCAATATAATTTTCAAAGAATACAATGTAAAGAGTGGATTATTAGAGTTGGTAGTAAATAAAAATCAAAGAACTAGAATCCTAGATTATAAAGAAGTAGGGGGTATTAAATTTCCGTCGAAGTATAAATTGAATCAACTTACAGTTACAAATGATTCCATTACAATCAATCCTGATTTGGATGAGAAGAGTTTCAACTGGAATACAGCAGCAGATTTAGCATTAATCGGAAGATGGGAGGCTGAACTTGAAAATCCAGAAGGACAGTCACAAATTTTCTATTTAGAGTTTCAATCTAATAGAGGAGGACGAGAAGGCGTAGGAGTATCAGTAAAAGAGAAATTTGAGGAAGCAGGGTTTATGCAGCAGTCAATCGTAGGATGGGCGATTCAAGACGATTCCATCAAACTACAGTATTATAATCCTCAAAACCGTAAATTATGGACAAAGTATCTAGTGATTGAAGAAAGAAAGGAAGATCGAATAATCGGCTACATGAGCGATCCTGAGCTAGATGAAAAATTTGGTGCGAAGCCAGTTGCACTTACCTTTAAAAAAGTGAAATAATAAATCTCCTATAAAATTCGTACATTTACCTGAAATACAAATTGTTACGAGTTCGTTCTCAACTTAGAATAATAGTTAGTGTAACAATATTTAATCTTGAATTTTTTCTGATTCTTTAAAAAAGTAAGAAAAATCTATTTTTCTTACTTTTTTAAAGAAATCTGTTTACGCCAAAAGGGTCTATTGGAGCAAAATTTTATGAAATAAAATTTCGCTCCAATGGTTATTTTACCTTAAAAATCACTGCAACTTAAATTGCCATCAACAAGTAGTTAAATGACCGACTTCCCCTTCTATCATCAGCACGATTCCATGGACTGTGGAGCGGCTTGCATCCGAATGATTGCTCGCCACTATGGTCGCTATTACTCGCTGGAGTATTTGCGTGAGCTGACCTATATAGATCGAGAAGGTGTTTCTATTTCCTCGATTAGTGATGCAGCGGAACACATTGGTTTTCATACTCTTGCGATCAATACCAGCTACGAAGAACTCTACGATAATGTACCGCTTCCTTGCATTGCCTATTGGAATCAGCAGCATTTTGTAGTGGTCTATCGCGTCACTAAGAGCTACGTTTGGATCGCTGATCCCGAGCATGGTCGAATTTCTTTGACCAAAGAAGAATTCCTAGAAGGCTGGACAGATAATGGTGAAACGGGCATTTTACTACTCTTTGAACCCACACCCGATTTTTCCAAACGCGAAGGACAAGAAGTCAACAAAAGTGGATTTTCTTACCTCTGGTCTTACTTTCGACGCTATAAAAAACTGATTCGGCAATTACTACTCGGATTAGTGTTCACGAGCATTATTCAATTAATGTTTCCTTTCTTGATGGAAGCGATCATTGATAATGGCGTGCTAGATCAAGACATTCGCTTTATTTATATGGTCTTGTTAGCGCAAGTGGTGCTTTTCTTGAGCTATGTCTCCGTCGAAGGTATTCGCTCGTGGATATTGCTGCATATTGGAGTGCGGACAAATATCAGCATGGTTTCTGATTTTTTGATGAAACTAATGCGCCTGCCAATTCGCTATTTTGATAGCAAGTACATTTCGGATGTTTTGCAGCGTATTTATGATAACGAACGCGTTGAAAAATTCCTCTCTGCAACGACCTTAATGACGGTTTTTTCGACTTTCACTTTTGTTGTTTTTGGCTTCGTTTTATGGTATTACAGCACGACAATTTTCACCATTTATGCAGCCATTACTTGCTTGTATGTTGCTTGGATTGTCTTCTTTTTGCGCTGGCGAAAAAATTTGGACTATCGTCGTTTCCAACAAGTGGCGGAGAACCAGAACACCATGTTAGAATTGGTGAAAGGCATGAAAGAAATTAAGCTCCACAATGCCGAAAAGCAAAAACGTTGGGCTTGGGAACGTGTGCAAGCGAAGCTGTTTCGAGCAAGCATGGATTATTTGCGAATTGATCAAATCCAGCGAACAGGCGCAGCTTTTTTCAACGAAGGAAAGAATATTTTCATCACTGTCATTGCAGCCAAAGCGGTCATTGACAACCAAATGACTTTAGGACAACTCGTTGCTATTCAGTATATCGTAGGACAACTCAATTCGCCGCTGACGCGCTTAGTGGAATTCATCATTTCTGCACAAGATGCACGCATTAGCTTGGAACGTATGAACGAAATTCATATGCAAGAAGATGAAGAAAAACGCGAAGAAAAGGTGACGATCATTCCAGAATATGGTGATTTGTATTTGGATAATATCACGTTCCAATATGGCGGACCTAACTCCACTAAAATCTTAAAAGACATTGACATCCATATTCCGAAAGGCAAGACGACTGCTATTGTTGGAACAAGCGGAAGTGGCAAGACGACTATTCTTAAGCTCCTCCTCAATTTCTACAAACCAACCAACGGAACGCTTCGCCTTGGAGAAATCAGTTTGCACAACATTCAAAGTAAATTATGGCGCAGCAAAGTGGGCGCGGTAATGCAAGACGAGTTCATTTTTTCGGATACCATTGCTAGAAATATTGCATTGGGTGATGAAATTATTAATACGCAAAAACTATTGCGCGCAGCTAGAGTAGCCAATATTCAACCTTTCGTAGATGCGCTTCCTTTGGGCTACAACACCAAAATTGGAGAAGATGGGATGGGATTAAGCCAAGGACAAAAGCAGCGTATTTTGATTGCGCGCGCTGTTTACAAAGATCCAGAATACATCCTTTTCGATGAAGCCACCAATGCTCTAGATGCTTACCAAGAAATGCTCATCATGGAAAATTTGGAAGCCTTTTTCTATGGCAAAACCGTCGTTATTGTTGCCCATCGTTTGAGCACGGTGATGAATGCAGACAATATCGTAGTGCTAGAAAAAGGGGAAATTGTCGAGCAGGGTACGCACGATGAATTGATCGCGGCGAGAGGAGCGTATTATTATTTGATAAGGAATCAGTTGGAATTGGGGGCGTAGTTTAAGTAGAAACATTCCACAACATGATAGAAGAAGGATTAGACAATTTTCTAAATGCTGCTGACAATCTTCAATTTGTAGCTGGCATTTACAATTATTGTGACCGCTAGTGTGAGCGTTGCCAGCATACGGACAAATGCTACAACTATGCGATGGAACAAGGAGATGTTTTCGGTATGAGCAAAACAGATGATCTTTTTGAGCAATTAGGGAAAGTGTTCAAAGTCACCATCAGTATACTAGAAAAAAAGGCAGAGGAAGAAGGAATTGACCTGACCATGAGCGAAGAAGAGCATCAAGTATTTGAGCAAAGCCAAGCAAACAAAAAGCAATCCGCAGAAGGTCATCCATTGCATTCACTTTCTATGCAATACATTGACCAAGTAAAAAATTGGAATGAGCAACAAAAAGCATGGTTGAAAGAAAAAACTACAACTTGGCAACGGCTTCAAGAACTAGAATTACTAAAGAGCAATCCTGAAAAAGAAGCTGCTCAATTCACCGATTGGTTAGAAATTGTAACCTGGTATCACTTCATGATTGCTACCAAGTTTAGGCGAGCTTTGAATTCTGTGTATGAAATCGCACAAGGGGAGGACGAAGACTGGCGATATGATGAAATGATTGGTATCGCAAAAGTAGCAATAATTGGAACAGAGCGTTCTATAGCAGCCTGGCATCAGATTATGATTCATTTTCCAGAACAAGAGGAATCTGTACTTCCAATGCTCGTAAAGCTAAGTAAAATCAACAAAGTAGCCGCAAAGACTTTTCCAAATGCGATGCAGCATATTCGTCCTGGTCTGGATGAGTAACAAAACGACTCTTTTGTTTAGTAGAGCTATTTCACACCCATTCAACTTACTTCCTTAAAATATTGTTCTTTCCAAAACAAAAACACAGCAATGATCGACCAATTCAAAAATGTGATTAAGGATGCTTCAGACTTGGTGAGACAGCAAATGAACGCGGTGGGAAATAACGCAAAAGATAAAGCGTATCAGTTGATAGACGAATGGTTAAACATCATTCCAATTTTGGAAGAAGAAGGTCTAGCAATGACCAGTTTTGCACTGAGTGTAGCTTTAAGTCCTGCTCTGGATGTAGAATTTATTGGAAAAAATGCAGATTTTCCTGCTGAGCGACTGGAGATATTAAAGCAAAAATACAAAGGCAAAGTGCCTTTACAGTTAGTATTCACGACCATCAAAACGACCTATCGGATGCATCGTAAAATAAATGCGCCACTGAAAGACCCGTTGGTTTTGAAAATAAGGGCTAGATTGACACCAGAAGTGAAAGTTTACGTTGGAAAGCCAGTTATTGAGTAATCTTTCCTTACGCCGTCATTTTCCCTGACGGCATAAATTTCATTCTAACCTTACTGAACAAAAAGAACGTTGAATAATTTGATCAGCACCGTGAATTTCAAGATGTTCCAAATGATCCAAATAATCAATGCTTTCTTTCCATGTTTTTTCAGAAAGATCTTAACTTTCAAGAAAGTACGGGAAGTAGCAATTCGCTTACCCATTTCCTTGAAAGCCATTTTCAGCTTAACAAAAATCCAAAAGGAAGTGACCTTTTGATCATAAAATTTCATGACTGTTCTTATTTTAGCTAACACCGCTTGCATTTGTTTTGGGATGCTCGAATGTTATCAATGAATGTATATGGAATGAGATTATCTTCATTCCGATGCAATAGATCACTAAAATTATCCTAAGAAATATTTTTTAGCTCGCTATCAAGTGCGAAATCGCGTTGAAATATGTGTGTATTTAGGTGTAAGCAGCAAACTGGATCAGTCGTTCTAAATAACGACTATTTATATATATAACTTATTTACCAATAAAACGTTCCATATACACAATGTGTTTTCATAAAGTTCTTAATTTTCGACGAAAAATGGATTTTTATCCGTTAAAATTCTAGTTTTTTGCCCAAACAATTTATGGATGCTGAACAAGTTAAAATTTTTGTTCAAAATTAAGCCTTGTTCATACCTATTACCCCGCCAATAATGGTATTGTGCCTTAGCTATTAACAATTCTCCAGTATGAGTACCTATAATCCCTTAATCTGGCAGTAGCCTAGATCAGAACAAACCGACTCAGAAATATAATGTTGAATTCCTCAGTGCTATTGAGACATCTATATCATTCATGAAAAATCTACTTACGCTATTTTTATTTTTATTGCCCTTTCTTCTAACTTCTCAAAAGCTGTTGCCTATCAAACAACATCAAAAATGGGGTCTGATTGACCTGCAAGGCAACATACAAATCCAACCAAAATACGATGCGATAGCTACCTTCGATGAACATGGTTTTGCGAATGTACAACTCAATGACCGCGTGGGACTTCTCAATAAGCAAGGTCAAGAGGTGCTATCTCCAGTTTACGATGATATTAGTGTGATCGGGGATGGCTACTTTGCAGTGCTTAAAAACAGTAAATGGCGGCTAATTAATGCTCAGAAGCAAGTCATTTTTGAAGAATACGAAGATGTAGTGTTATGGGAAGGCGAAGGTATTGCGTTTTCGAGAAAGGAAAAATGGGGTTTTGCTAAGTTTGACGGCACGGTCATCGTGAAAGCCAGCTACGATGCCATACAACCGCAAGCAAATTTTATTATTACACAAAGTGCAGATAAATACGGTTTACATACTATCGAAGGGAAGAGGATTTTAGCTACTGTTGCAAGTGAATTACAAGCAATCAACAAACAAGTATATTTATACAAAAAGGATGAATTATGGGGCGCAGTGGACTACAAAGGAAAACAATTGTTAGCTCCTGAATACGAATCCTACGAAATCATAGAAGCGAATGCCATACAACTCAAACAAGGTGCGAATACCGTTCTACTCGCCGTTGATAATCAGCAAATTATAAAAGGCTATTTCTACGAACGTTTTTTACCTTTCTCTAACCAATATTGGCTCGTACAGCAAAAGCAACAGTTTGGTTTGATAGATCGAAATGGAACAATTGTTTTGACGCCGCGATTCGATGAGGTTCGACCGTTTAGTGCTGGCTTTTTTCGTGTACAAAAAGAAAAGTTATGGGGAATTGTAGATCAGAAAGGTAAGGAAGTTATTCCTTTACAGTACGATTATATTGCCCCGCTAAATGAAAGAACAAGTCTAATTCTAAAAGAAAATCAATATGGTATTATTGATCAAAATGCACAATTCGGTGTACCTATTGAATACGATAAAATTGTCTTCGAGAACGGTCAAATCAAAGCCTATAAAGGAGCTTCGTTGAGCTTATTTTCTATTAATGACAATGGAAAAATTAGCAAGGAGCAAAGCAGTTCTAGTCAACACATTACTTTCAAAATCAGCGGTGAAAAGAAACGTCCCAAGGTTCAACAAGAAGGAAATGCTTACCAGCTGGAGCAATTTGAGTGGTTTTATAACAGAACAAATGCTCGTTGGGGATTGCGAGCAGCAGCAAATGGAGAGGTGGTGGTCGAGCCACAATTCGATCATGTAGAAGTGAAAGAAGATTTGGGTTTGACGATGGTTGGACTCAAAAAGCGCAATCGCCAAACCTTCCATCAAACGACTTATGTGTTAGAAATGGTTTTTGGCTTGGTGAACAATGAAATCGGAAAATTAGTCACGACGATGGATTTCGTGCATATCGAATTTGAGGATTTTGAGCGTGGTCTTCCATTGGCGCGCTGCGTATTTGTGAATGGGAAACACGGCTTGGTAAGTCGCATTGGTCAAATCGTGGAACGAGATGCTGCTTATATTTCTAAATTTGAGGAAGGCATCGCAAAAATCGGAATCTACGGAACACTTTCTGGCACAACCAAAGGAGAAGGACTGCAAAAAATGAGTGATTATTTGGACAATCTACGCACCCCTTACTATATGATTGACTATACCGCCGACGATCAACACTTTAGGGATAATGCGCAATTGACTTGCCCTGATTGCTCTTGGGGCTATATAGATTCACTTGGGAATACGGTTATTAAAACCGTTTACGAAGACGCTAAATCCTATTCTAATGGTACTGCTTTGGTTCGCCAAAACGTAAAATGGGGTGTCGTCAATAATAAAAATAAGATCGTTGTTCCTTTTCAATACGACGAAGTTAGTTTCTTAGAAAATACAGAAAATCAAATGATCAAAGTGCATACGAAAGCCTATCGCTATGGACTGATTGATACTTTGGGTCATATCGCAGTGGATGCCATTCATCAAGATGTTGGTCTTTTTACGGAAGGTCGTTTGGCGGTTCAGCAAAGTGGAAAATGGGGATTCACCGACTTGGAAGGAAATACCATCATTCCTTGTCGTTACCAACAAGTGCAAGCGTTTAGCGAAGGACTAGCCGCAGCAAAACTAGATGGACAATGGGGCTATATTGAATCAGATGGACGGATGACAATTCCATTCCGATATGGTAAAGTGGGTGATTTTCATGAAGGTTTGGCTTGGGTGACGACAAGCAATGGCATTGAATACATCAACATCTTGGACGAAACGGTCATTCAAGGTACATTCAGTAAAGGTTTTGATTTTGAATACGGCGTGGCGAGAGTGTTGGAAGCGCAGAAATATGGCTTGATTAATCAGAATGGAGAATACGTTGTGCGCCCAAAATTTACGGACATTGGTGATTTTGATGAAAATGGTTTAGCCGTGGTACGATATGGTAACGACAAGGTACGCTACGGCGTCATCAATACTGAAGGAACGGTTGTTACCGACAACAATTACAATGAAATTCGATCCTATTCAGAAGGTCTGGCTGCCGTGAAGTTGCGCGACCAATGGGGCTATATTAATAAAGAAGGGAAATTGGTCATTCCTGCCGTTTATGCAAAAGTTTCTCCTTTTGTGGAAGGTCGAGCGGCAGTGCAAAGAAATGGAGATTGTGGTTATATTGATCAAAACGGAGTGATTGTAGTAGATTTAGCGTATTCTAAATGCTTAGAATTTGATAGCGGAAGAGCGGTCGTCTATCGCGGCTACCAAAAAGCAGGCTTACTAAGCAGCACGGGTGAACACATCATCAAACCAAGCCTCAATCGTCTCATCAATTTCAAAAATGGACGCGGCTTGATGCGCGACAACAATTATCGCTTCTACTTCATTAGCGAAGATGCGCGCCTTTCCGATGGCTACTATCAAGAAGCTAGCAATTTTCAGCACGGTGTTGCCGTCGTTCGTTCGAGCAATAAATGGGGCATCGTCAATCAAAAAGGCATTCGCGTCAGTCCTCCAAAATACGACAAAATTGAACCTTTTAAAGAAGGTTACGCTAAAGTACGCATCAAAGGTTTCTACGGTTTGATGGATTTGAATGGAAAGACCGCCGTTCCCACCAATTACGAAGCCATTCAATACGTCGGCGATGGCATTTTCAGAACCGAAAAAGGTGGACGAATCGGCTATTTTGATAGGAATGGTCGGTGGATTTGGAAGATACAGGGGTGAGAAAGCAAAACCGCTATTACTTTTGTATCTTTACCAAAAGAACTTCCTTGAATGCAGCGCAAACAGCAACTACAAGTTGGGCAATCGGATTTTCGCAACATGATAAAAGCGAATGGCTATTTCGTAGATAAAACGTTGTTTATCAAAGAGCTAATAGATTCTGGTTTTCATGTATTGCTGATGCCTCGTCCGCGCCGTTTTGGGAAATCCCTGAATCTTTCGATGCTGAAATATTATTTCGATTATCGAGAGAAAGATACGCAAGCTCTTTTTGAACCTTTTAAAATTTGGCAGGAAGACGAACTTTATAGAAAAGAACAGGGCAATCGTCCTGTTATTCATTTTAGTTTAAAAAGTGGGAAGTCCACTAATTTTGAGACAAGTAAAGAAGCCATTTATCTAACGATCACAAATATTTACAATAACTTTAGATGGCTATTAGGAGAAAATATATTGGAAAAAGGAGAGGTTCGAAAATTTAATCAAATTCTACTCGGCGAAGCCACACCTGCCTTATATGAGTTAGGCATTAAAAACCTTACTCAATACCTCTATCGACATTCAGGTAAAGAAACCTTAGTTTTATTAGACGAATACGACGCTGCTATTCATGCTGGATTTTATTATGGCTTTTACGATGAAATTATTGCCTTGATGAAGTCCATTTTAGGTAGCACTTTTAAGGATAATGATGCTCTTTATAAAGGAGTGATTACAGGGATTTTACGTGTTGCAAAAGAAAGTATTTTCTCAGACATGAATAATCCTGGCATCTTTACAGTCTTAAGTAATTCTTTTGATGATGTGTTTGGATTTACGGAAGAAGAAGTCAAAGAAATGTTGACTTATTTTGACTACGGAGAAGATTTTGCAGAAGTGAAAGCATGGTACGATGGCTATAAATTTGGCAATACAGAGGATATTTACAATCCCTGGTCTATTGTCAATTATATTGCTCTTCACGATGACGGATTCCGGAGTTATTGGGGGAACACAAGTTCAGATGATATTATAAAAAGTAGCATCGTCAAAAAAGAGAATGAAGACATTCGGACACACATTGAAGACTTAATACAAGGAAAAACCATCACAAAACAAATTGACCAAAATATTATTTTCAGCGATTTTTATCAGAATAAAGAACTGATATGGTCTTTATTAATGTTTTCGGGTTATCTCACTCCGACCAAGGAGCTAGGTTTTGACACCTATAAACTGAGAATCCCAAACCATGAAATCAAGATTCTTTTCCGCAAAATCATATTGGGTTGGTTTAACAAAGACCTCAATATCTATCATTCTACGCTTCTCAAAATGACCCAAGCTCTAACTGAAAAACGCTTTCCTGAATTCGAAGAAACCTTCCAGAAAATAATGGGGGACACCTTCAGCTACTTCGACACTCACACTGAACCTGAACGCGTTTTTCAAGCCTATGTGTTGGGCTTGCTAGGTATGATGAGCGATCACTACATCATCAAGTCCAATCGAGAATCGGGCAAAGGGAGGTATGATATTATGCTACTGCCCAAAGATAAATCGCGTTATGGCATTATCATGGAATTGAAGCAAATTCAAAAAGAAGCAACGGAAACGCGGACTAAAGCTGCTTTAGAAGAAGCCTTATCTCAAATTCAAAACAACAAATATTATCGTGAATTGGAAGCGCAAGATATTCACGAAAGATTAGATATAGCCATTGTTTTTGTGGGGAAAGAGGCACATTTAAGACATCGGTTTAGTTAAATTATTCTGCCAAAATCGAAAATCTTCCAGTATTCATAGACATTTTCTATCAGTTTAAAGATATTAATCAGTTGTTCCTCTACTTAAGCTAATCAGTTGCATCCATTTTATTTCTTGAAGCGTCTCCTATATCAAACTGTGAACACATAAACAAATCAAGAAATGAAATATACTTTATTTTTACTGCTCTTTGGACTACTAGTGAGTTGCCAAGATCAAACTACTGAAAATCAAACCATCCAAGAAAAGCTAGACGCGCTTTTCCAAAATTTATCTGAATCAGGCGATTTTAACGGAAGTGTTTTAGTAGCAACTTCTGAGGATATCCTTTACAAAGATGCTTTTGGCTATGTAGATGGAAGTCAGAATACTCCATTGAATACCGATAACAAATTTGCTATCGGTTCGATCTACAAAGAACTGCCTGGTTTGGCAATTATGCTGTTGAAAGAGCAGGGTAAATTATCACTCGAAGATAAAATTTCTACCTACTTGCCTAATTTGCCAAAATGGTCAACACAGATTACGATTCGACATTTATTGCAATATACAAGTGGCTTACCAAAAGTCAATTGGGGAACATTTGAAGTAGTAAACGATGAAGCCCTACTAACTGCATTAAATGATTTAGACCAACTAGAATTTGAACCAGGTGAAGATTATCTCTACACCAATTACAGTCCTTTCCTTCTATCAAAAATCGTGGAAAGTATTTCCAATCAAGCCTTCGAGGAATTTGTCCAGGAGAATATCCTATCTCCACATGACTTAACGCAAAGCATTTTCAAAAACGCTTTCCCCTACCAAGATCGCACAGATGTAGCAATACCTTTTGATGAAAATTTTCAAGAAGATGAAATGCCTTTTACCATCGCTAGTCCGATTTTTCTATTTGTTACTACTGTAGAGGATTTATACAAGTTCCTAGAAGCCTTGCATAATTTCAAAATTATAAGTAAAACGTCTTTGATTGAATTAGCTAGAAAGACGACGGTAAAAGCCAACAATATTCAATCTCCTTTGGGAACGGTAATCATTAAAAATGATGAAATAATCAAGCACCGACATCATGGCTCCAGTGGAAATTATGAGGCATTGATTACTAGATTTCAGGAAGAAAAAATTACCATCGTGCTGACTACAAATCAGAAAAGGAGAAATTTATCAGAAATTACAGAGAATATCTACGAGTTGGTAAAGCAGCAATGATACTTTGATCAATTTTGATTGACTTGTAATCATCTTGTTAACCTAGTAGAAAAAAGCAAGTATTTAAACCTAGCTTTCCGAAACTTGCAACTATTCACTCCGACCAACCATCCTTTAGTTACCGATATTTTACGATTGTAAAAAAGAAAATCACCAATAATGAAACACCTGTGCGCCCTATCGCTAACAATGGTAATTGCTACTATTTGTCTTGCCCAAAATGATGCTACATCAACAGAAGAAGTCAAAAAATATTTCACGAAAAAGACCAACCTTCCTCCTGAAATTGATGGCGAAGTAGAAGATGCTCCTTGGCAAGCTGTGGAATGGAGCAGCGGCTACGTCCAACGCCAACCTGACGATGGTGCTCAGCCAACCTACCAAACCGCCATGAAAGTCTTATACGACGACAAATATTTCTACGTCGCTTTTCGCTGTTTTGATGATGAACCCGATAAAATTGTGGAGCGCATGAGTCGAAGAGATGGCTTCGATGGCGATTGGATAGAAATAAATTTGGATAGTTATTTCGATAAGCGTACCGCTTTCTCTTTCACTATTTCTGCTTCGGGCGTTCGAGGTGATGAATTCATTTCTAATGATGGCAACGATTGGGATGAAAGTTGGAATCCCATTTGGAATGGAAAAACGAATATTGACGATAAAGGTTGGACGGCGGAAATGCGGATTCCATTGAGTCAGTTGCGTTATGGCAATAAAGAAGAACAAATTTGGGGTATTCAAAGTACTCGACGGTTTTTTAGAAATGAAGAGCGCTCTTCTTGGCAGCCCGTAAGTCAAAATGCAGGAGCGTGGGTAAGCAAATTTGGAGAATTGCATGGTTTAAAAGGTCTGAAACCGCAGAAACAAATCGAAATTCAGCCTTATTTGGTTGGGCAAGTGGCTTCTTTTGAAAGAATAGAAGGTAATCCTTTTGCAGATGGCTCGGATTATAAATTGACGGCTGGTTTGGATGGAAAAATCGGTGTGACAAGCGATTTTGTATTGGATTTTACGATCAATCCTGACTTTGGACAAGTAGAAGCTGATCCTTCGGTGGTTGTGCTGGATGGTTTTCGAGTATTTTTCAGAGAGCAACGTCCGTTTTTCGTAGAAAATCGAAATATCTTTGATTATTCCATCACCAACGCAGAAGCAGGCGGTGGCTACAATAGCGATATTTTGTTCTACTCGCGTCGAATTGGTGGATCACCGCATGGCTATCCATCTTTGAATGGTGGTGAGTATGCCGATGTACCACAAAATACTTCAATCCTAGGAGCAGCAAAATTTAGTGGAAAAACTAAGAAAGGCTTTTCCTTAGGTATTTTGGAAAGTGTCACTGCAAAAGAATTTGCAACTATTGATTTAGATGGTGAGCGCAGAGAAGAAATCGTAGAGCCATTGACGAATTACTTTGTTGGTCGCGCACAGCAAGATTTCAATGAAGGGAATACTTATGTGGGGGGAATGTTAACCTCAGTGAATCGCAACTTAAATGATACGCCTTTGGACTGGCTGCACGAATCTGCTTATTCTGGCGGATTGGACTTTCGGCATCGTTGGGGAGAAAAGCAGTGGCACATTGCTGGGCGTGCTTTGTTCAGCAACGTCAGTGGAACACAAGCGGCTATTTTGCGCACCCAGCAAGCCTTCGAGCGCAATTTCCAGCGTCCTGATGCAGATTATTTGTCAGTTGACGAAAGCGCGACTTCCCTGACTGGAAATGCGGGAGATTTTTCTGCTGCTAAATATGGCGGCAACTGGAAATTTCAAACCGGTGTGACTTGGCGTTCTCCCGAATTTGAAATCAATGATATTGGTTTTCTGCGCAGTGCCGATGAAATCAACCATTACCTTTGGACAGGCTACAATATCGCCAAGCAATTCTCCATTTTCCGTCGCTATCGCATCAACTACAATCATTATTCCCGCTGGGATTATGGCGGCAATCACCTTTACCAAGCCGTGAATATGAATACGCATACCACCTTCACAAATTTCTGGAGCATCGGGACTGGGATAACACGCGAAATGAAAGATATTTCCAATAATTTCTTGCGTGGTGGTCCAGCATTTCGCCTAAATGCAGGCTTGATTTGGTGGGGCTATGTGCAGACCAACTATCAGAAAGCGGTGGCATTTAATTTGAATTGGAGAAAAGGCGATAGTGAGCAAGAAGTGGTGAATTATAGAGAATTGAGTTTGGGTATTCGCATTCAACCTTTTGATGCCATGAACATCAATATCCAGCCTGCCTTCACCCACGTTCGACGATTAGATCAATATGTGACGACGACGACTTTTCAAGATCAAGCGCGTTATATTTTAGGCGAAATAGAGCAACGCACGTTAAGCATGACCACGCGCTTGAATTATAATATTACGCCCGATCTGACCCTCCAATTCTACGGTCAGCCGTTCATTTCCAGAGGTCGCTACAGCAATCTCAAATACGTCAATGATCCTCAAGCAGAAATCTTCACCGAGCGATTGACGACTTTCCCAACTCAAGCGTTCTCCAATGGTCGCTACCAACTCGACGAGACCAACGATGGCATCGTTGATTATTCCATCAATGATCCAGATTTTAATTTCATTCAGTTTCGCTCCAATCTGGTCGGGCGTTGGGAATATGTACCAGGCTCTGAATTATTCTTGGTTTGGTCGCAAGGCACGACTGCTTTCGGCGATCCTGAGATGGGTTTATTGACCAGTTTAAATGATAATTTATTCTCGGAAAAGGCGAGGAATATCTTTTTGGTGAAGTGGACGTATCGGTTTTTGTTGTAGGAGGAATCATCAGTTTCTGAAATGATCTAGGAGTCAAACTTTTTGATAGGAATAATACATTTCTGTTTTAGCCTCATAAATTAGATTTACTAAAGATTCCATCTCTTTAGGTTCGTTTTCCTGAATGAGTTTGATTATACTCCTATTAAAGCGCAGCTTTAATTCTAGGTAAAACTGGTGAAAAGTGAGACTTTTTAAGATAAAATCAGCAATTGATCGTTTAACGACGCTTACTAATATTTCATTAAAGGTGTTGATATCTTGATTTTGAACGCCGTAGTATCTGTTTACATTACCTTGTCTAGCTTGGTTGACTTCGGTCATACTTGTCGGAAGATTTCCAAAGCCAATTCCATGAATATTGCCTTTATCTATAAATTCTCTGGATTTACAAGCTAAACAAAACACCTTTTTCCTTCTTAAAACATGAATATTGTTCTTTTCTAGGAATATTTCTCTTGAAAATGAATGACTATCACTTATAGAGCCAAGAAGCGCATCCGAGCGTCCATGCCCTAAAAAGACGATGAAAGCATCCTTTGGACAATCATTTACTAAATAATCTAAGCAATCAGTATGCTCTTTCTTTGAAAAACCAATTCTGAAATAGTCAATATGATTTCTGCCTAATTTGTCAAAAAGATATTGAGGAATAGGTGATAAAAAATCGGTTGTTTCATCTTGTGGGAAAATGATGGAAAATTTATTCCTCTTCCTCTTGGTATTTTATTAGATGAGCGATAAACTGCTCGACCATTTCTTTTTTGAACTTTAAGGCTTTTCCATCTGATTGACTTAACAATTGTTCCAAATCCAAAATTTGGATTCCTTCAAAGAAATCTGTTTTAAAATTAGGATATGCCCTCATTTTTTGGGCAAATATGCCATCTAGTGTGTTGGGGTCTCTTCTTAATATTCCAATTATCCTCTCCGCATAACCCCTTTTTTGAAATAAGACTTTTCCCTGAACTAGTATTTTAAGTTTCCTTGTTTTCTCTTCAAAATCCCCTTTTTCAAGAATATCTTTGAAAGCACTTTCAATCCCCGATGAATAAAGAACAATTTCTTTATTTGGGCTATATCCTAGTCGTAGAATATCACTGATGACATCAAAACCTGTTATTTCTGCTTTCATGCCCTCTATTTCATTGATTAAATTGTAGTCAACAGCTATAGTATCCGCTCTTCTAAAAAAATCAATCTCTTCAAGGGCTAATTTTATTTTCTCTCTATCTACATAAGGATTACCTCCCTTATCATAGGAATGATGTTTTGTTTTGCTTAAATTTATCTGTTCCGAATATAATTTGAATCCATACTTTTCCAACCCAATAGCAATCTTTCTTACCTCTTCCTTTTGATCTCTTTCATCTACTATAATCAAAAATTTGTCAATCATCTTTCAAAAGTTATTTCAAAAAGGGCTCCTTTCAGATCAAGTCCATTCCCAATATATTTTATCTCCGCGCCCATATCTTCTAATTTTTGCTTGACTAAATAAAGACCTAGTCCTGACCCCCCTTCTCTGTTAGTTTCTTTGAAATTAAAAATCTTATTTTTGTCATCGGAATATTTCTGCGAAACGCCTTCTCCGTCATCAGAAATTTTGATTGAAAACCTACTTTGGTTTATTAGTTGAGAAGTGATTTGCACCTGACTAGCATTCCATTTTATTGCATTATCAATTAAATTATCAATGATAATTGCAAGTTCAGTTTTGCTAGATAAAACTTTAAAAGTTCCACCTAAGTCTATATGAGAGATTCGAGCAGCTTTTTTAGAAGTTATTTTCCTGTAGTTTTTAACATACCCTTGAAGGAAAGCGGCTAGATTTATCAGTTGAGTATCGCTTTCTGCCAAATCTACATGAGTAATCATACTCGCAGCTTTAAAGCATTTTTCAGCATGAAATTTTAGGTAAGAAAGGTCTTTGATTAATTCATCTTTATCAATTTTATTTTTACCAAGAGAAACCAATATGTTTTCAACGGATGAAATGATAGTGCTTGTATCGTTTTTAATATGATGTATTAATGCATCTGTATCTTTTGAAACTTGTTTTCTATAAAATTCAGTTTTTAACTGTTCGGTTTTTAGCTCTTCTACTTTAACCTCAACCTCTTTTTCAGCTTTTAATTTGGCAAGTTCCGCTTCAGCTCTTTCTTTCTCTTTTTTTAATACTTCCAATTCAGCTGCTCTTCTCTTTTCTGCTTCAAATCTTTCTCTTTCTTCTGCTTTTTCTCTAATTATTTCTTCCTGTCTAGCTTTTTTTTCTGCTTCAAGCCTTTTGAGTTGTTCTGCTTCTATTTTTCTTTCTGCAGCCTCTTTTTCTAGTTGTAACTCGCGGTAACCTTTCTCTACAGTTTCAATTTTCTTTTTTAGCTCTTTGTCGTTCGTTCTATCTGCAATAGTTGCTAAGTCTTGGATAAATTTTGTCTGATGTTCTTCGAGTTTCTCATTAATTAGATTTACGAAATTGCGATTGTAATCTACTATTTCAATATTTTTGTTAGTGGCTAAGCTTTTTACGATTTGAATGAAGTCTAACTTACTGCCTAAGTTTGACTGAACCGCTAAGGTGTTTTCAGCAAATTTGTCTTCTTGTTTTAAATGTTCTCTATATTCTTCGGCGATCTCTTTAGCCTTTTCCCCTTCTCCAAAGTATTTTCTTCTCTTAAAACCTTCTCCCCAAAGAACACCTACTACGTACCTTTCTAAACGAATCAAGGCTTTCTCCTTGAAAATATTCATCAACTGATGATACCCAATGGTTTCTACTAATCCTCCATCTCTACTGGATACTTCCTTGAACTGCTCTACATCATCTGTAATCACTTCAACCTTTCCAAGTATATCTCTAGTACCCAAGAATCTATTATAGCCCTGTTGGGCTCTATAGTCTAATGACCAGCTATCATCTCCTACTTCTCCAAACGGTTGTACTCTAAAACCATTTTTGAATAAAAAAACAGAGCCAAAATTAACAACTCTAACCCCCATCTTCCTAGTAAAATTGACCTTTGCAGATTGATTAAGATAATAGAGATCAATTTTTACATTATCCAGTAATCGAAAATCTTCATTTTTCTCTCGAATGTGATAAATTGGACTCTCTCTGTCAATTATTTTTGTAGAAATCAGATCATTTGTAATTTCAACATTGATTTGGGTCGTTTTAATATTCAGTATTTCTAGTATCGAGTTTTTGACAATTCCATTGATGCGATATCTTTCAATATAAAGAGACTTACCATAAGTTT